>NZ_CAADGZ010000034.1:0-29813 GCF_900696675.1 uncultured Candidatus Kuenenia sp.
CTGCATTGCCTCTCCTTTTGGGTTAAGATGCTTTCTTGATAAAAAACATCTTACTCCCTTTGGGATGGCAATGCACCTTTTCTCTTACTAATCCTTACTTATTACCCACAGATTCTGCGGACGAGCCTTATATTTAAATACCTTGAAAGTCTTTATCAATCAAGTATTAATGATTGTATTTGGCTATTATGAAAATTCAAATATGAGAGAATCACCTTTCTACTCCATGTTGTAGTCACAAGGTACAATGGGGTACACCTCAAACCAAACGATGCTCATCGATTCGATGTACTTATACAGGCGTTAAAAAAAACCTTTTCATTTGGTTTTACCGGGTGAATCTAAAAGCCTTGTTGAAGGGTTCTTTTCCGAAAAATATTTTAATGACCACTCAGACGGGAAAAGAATAACCATCCGGCCTTGTTCATCCGTACCTAACGCAGCACCGTGCGGTAAAGACCGTTTTAAATCCGTATCGTTCAAAGGTGCATCCAGCCATCTGAGAACTTCCCACGGCATGGATTCTAATCTGGATTCAACCCCATATTCATCCTTGAGGCGATACTGCATAACTTCAAACTGCAAAGGCCCCACCGCCCCTAAAAGAGGGAGATTGCTCCCATGGTCCTGCAAATGAAACACCTGCACAATATCCTCGGCAAGAAGATGTTCCACGCCTTTGCGGAAAGATTTATAACTTGATGACAAAGAATTATGCAAAAAAGCGAAACACTCCGGAGCGAACCGCGGAATCTCCTCGAAAACAAGGTTTGGATCCGTGCTGATTGTGTCTCCGACACGAAAATCCGCTCTCGTTACAAAACCAATGATATCACCCGGATAAGCTTCCCAGGCTATTTCCCGGTTGCGTCCAAAAACACTATGGCAACCGGATAACCTTATTTCTTTTCCAAGTCGCACGTGGTGAATCATCATATCGCGATAGAATCTTCCGGAACAAACTCTTACAAAAACCATTCTATCCCTGTGCAGTGGGTTCATGTTCGTTTGGACTTTAAAAACAAACCCGGAAAAGTGAGGATTATCCAACGGTATCCAGCCACTTATTGCTTTTCTGGGAGAAGGACCAGCCGAATACTCAAGGAACCCTCTCAAAAGAAGCTCCACGCCAAAATTATTAGCCGCACTTCCAAAAAAAACCGGTGTCGTCATTCCATGGAGAACCGCATCCCGTTCAAAACCTCCGTGCGCATCATCCAGGAGCGCTATTTCTTCTACAACTTCGTTGTAGGTTTGCTCGCTTAGGAGGTCTTTTACCAAATGGTCACGAATATCCCGAATCGACACAGGCGCTTTATACTCCCCTGCCGGCACCCTTTCAAACAGATGTACTTCTTTCCTGAGCCTGTCATAAACACCTTTAAAATTCTGTCCGTTTCCCAATGGCCAGACAACAGGAAAGGCATGCAGGTTCAGCACTTTCTCCAATTGGTCTATCAACTCCAAAGGAGTCATTGACGGACGGTCAAGCTTGTTCATAAACGTAAAGATGGGAATGCCACGCTTTCTGCATATCTCGAAGAGTTTACGGGTTTGACTCTCGATCCCTTTTCCGGCATCGATGACCATAATTACTGCATCAACCGCCATTAATACGCGATACGTATCTTCCGAAAAATCTTTATGGCCCGGTGTATCAAGCAAATTCAGTCTGTAGTTCCCGTAATCAAACTGGAGAACAGTGGATGAAATAGAAATCCCTCGTTTTTTCTCAATATCCATCCAATCCGAGGCTGTATCACGCTGTTTTTTCTTTGCTGTAACAGAACCCGCCAGTTCTAAAGCTCCTCCATATAACAAAAGTTTCTCTGTTAACGTTGTTTTACCAGCGTCCGGATGCGAAATAATCGCAAATGTACGACGGCGCGATGCTTCCCGCGATATCTCTTCGCTCATACTTTTTAATTTAGTGTCCGTAATTACCGTTTGAGTTGAAATATCCATAATAATATAATATTATAATCAGGAATCTAATATCCGCTGTTTAAAAACGCTTTTTATCACTTTCAATACCTTTACTTACCTGACATAGTCGCCGGGATATTTGCAAATATCAATATGGAGATGGTCCACAATCGGCAAACTTTAAAACATAAAATCCTTTTTAGTTCTGAAAAACTAATTAAAAACCTTGTAATACTATGAGCTTTTTTTCAAAAAAACTAACGTATTACAAAACTTCTAAATATCGGGAATAAAAAGGAAACCACTGAATGCATGAGGTGCAGGTTGATTTTAAGGCAGAAGTTACAGGCGAGGACGGAATTTCTATTTTCTGCTCCAAATAAAATCCTTCATGTGGTGGAATTTTTTACAAACAAAGAACTGACAGGAATTTGTTTTTACATTTTTATAAGATTACAACAAAAATGAAGAAAATGGCAAGGTTTTTTTAATTCCTATCGTTGTATAGATATTTGATAAAATTTTACCGGTCATCGGGGAGCGGCCTATTTGGCGCAAGAGGCAGGCCATAAACACATGGAAAATGATCTATCAGGAATAAAGGCCGTTATTTTTGATCTTGACGATACGCTGTATGATTGCAGTGGCACATTAATCGTCAGGGGAAGACGGCAGGTTGCAAAAACTATCGCTAAATTAATAAGTTGTAGCGAAGAAGAAGCGTTCCGGTTACAAAATGATTTAGAGGAGAAACATGGAACAAAATGCAATGTTTATGACTACATTGTTGCAATGTATAATCTTCCACCTTCATGTGGCAAAAGGTTGTTAGATGAATATATATGCGTTGAAATATCTGATATTACATTGTTTCCAGGCGTAATAGAAACGCTTATTCAACTTAAAAAACAGAAATATATGTTATTCCTTGTTACATCGGGAGAAATGCTTGTCCAAAAAAACAAAATTAATGCGCTCGGATTGGGAAATAATTATTTTGATAAAATATTGATTGTAGAAAGGGATAGGGAAAAGAAAAAAAAAGATTATTTTAAGGAAATCATGCAACACGGTAATCTGCGAGCGGAAGAAATTATTTGTGTGGGGGACAAGATAGATGATGAAATCGCTGCCGGAAAAACTTTAGGCATGATTACGATTTTGTTCGAACATGGGAGGCATTATAGGACATTTTTACAGAATAAGGGTATGCAAATTAAACCGGATTACACCATAAAAAAGATAGCGGATGTTTTGGAATTAGTTCGCAGACCAGTATAATTTCTTTATTGTATTCTGGCCTGGGATTTTGCTAATAAATGTATTAAGAAATGGGAAATCGATTTTATTACAATGTGTTATTGTGGGCGAAAAGTTTTTCCACCACTCTCTCAAATGTGTCAACGATAGTATTTTGCCTTTGCCTATACGACCATTCCAATTATAACTCCTTCGAACACAAGTTTTCCGTTAACGACTCCCTGTGTATCAAAGATTGCCCTGCGTGGCCTTAATTCTTTATTCTTTGCAATAAGTATGAGGTTGTCACCCGGCACAACTTTCCCACGAAATTTTACATCATTTATCCCTCCAAAACCTAGGAAGCGGGCGTCTTTCGTTGTCTTCATATAATAATAGGAACATAATTGGGCGGCAGCTTCAAGCATCATCACACCAGGCATGAGTGGACGGTTTGGTATATGTCCTCTTATCCAAAATTCATTCATTGAAACAGTTTTGTAACCCACGATCAGTTTCTGTTCAGGGTCAAATTGCAAAATGCCGCTAAGCTGTTCCATTTCGTACCTGTGCGGAATTATGCTGCGTATTCCCTCTATATCTACGATAGTGTTGTTTAAATCCAGGGTATTTAAATTTATAAAAATATCATTTGGCACAGTAAAAAATCCTATTGAAAAATTGGTAACTGATACTACAATGAAAAACGTACGTACTTTATGTTAAATGCTATTGCTGGATAGGTCAAATGAAAATTAAATCAAAATGGCATTTTAAAATGCCATTGACATTTAAGGCAAAATTTGATAAACGTTTATAGTATCTTATCGCCACATATTGATGTTGAACTTCTGTGCTTTATCAGAGGCTAAACCAAGAACAGTGGTTTTCTGGTTTACCGGAGGGTATAACATTTGAAAATATAAGGGATTTTATCAATTAAGTTGCATTTTTAATTTATAAAGAGGCGCCTTATACCGATAAGGCGTTTTTTATTTTTGAAATATTCAGGGATACAAAGCAATGAAAACTTATATGGCAAAAAAAGAAGAGGTGAAGCGGGATTGGTATATTGTTGATGCTGAGGATAAGGTGCTTGGCAGAATCTTAACAACGATATCCCGAGTATTGCAAGGTAAACATAAACCGGAATACACGCCTTACATTGATGTAGGAGACTTTGTTATTATTACAAATGCAAGTAAGGTGAAGCTTACCGGGAAAAAAATGCAGGAAAAAATTCATTATTATGTGACTGGATATCAGGGTGGATTGAGAAAACGCATGGTGGGAAATACGCTTAAAACAACACCGGAAAAAATACTGAATCGCTCCATAAGGCTAATGCTGCCAAAAACAAGATTGGGAAAATCAATGCTGAAAAAAGTAAAAATATATAAAGATGCAAATCACCCGCATCAGGCTCAACAACCAAAAGAGTTAACAATTAGAAATTAAGGGAGAAATATGGTTACAGAACAGTATGTATGGGGAACAGGAAGGCGCAAGACTTCAGTTGCCAGCGTTAGAATAAAAAAAGGCACAGGTAAAGTAACTGTGAACAAGCGTGATATTAATGAATATTTTCCTGTTGACCGCCATAAAGGGGTAGTTTTGAACCCATTTAAGGCCACTAAAACACTTGGTGGATATGATGTGCTGGTAAATGTAAGGGGAGGCGGGATAAGTGGCCAGGCAGGGGCGGTATGTATGGGTATTGCACGCGCAATGACAAAGATTGACTCTGCCCTGGCAGATGACTTACGTGAAAATGGCCTTTTGACGCGTGACAGCAGGATGAAAGAGCGCAAAAAGTATGGTCGAAAGGGTGCAAGGAAGAGTTTCCAGTGGACGAAACGATAATATCCCATTATACAGGTTGTTTTTAATAAAAAACAACCTGTTAGCAAGAGATATTTCTGCATGGCAAAATATCTTTTTGGAGATAGCTCCTTTTATAAAAGACGGGGAATTGCTGTACCATTAATTATTATAAATCTTTCGTAGTATATCACTGGGTATGGATGTCATACCCAGATAATTAAGCGTTCTTTAATTGCTTATAGTAATTAGTGGATAGTTTTATCCCCTCTTTAAAATTGATTTTTGGCATCCAATGAAGCATTTTTATTGCCTTAGTGCTATCAAGGCATATACGTTCTATTTCTCCATTCCGTTTATTTCCGAAAATAGGCTCTATTTTTGAATTTAAGGCATCCCGAATAGCCTGAAAAACAGCCAAATCGGGAATTTCCAGCCCCCATCCTAAATTAAAGATTTCGCCATTCCCTTCTTTTTCCAATGCTTTAAGATTTGCCTCAATAATATCTGCTACAAAAACATAGTCCCTCGTTTTACTGCCATCCCCAAAAATTGTTGGGCGTTTATTATTTAAAATATGTTCGCTGAAAATAGCTACAACGCCTGCTTCTCCATACGGTGATTGTCTTGGACCGTAAACATTTGGGTATCTAAGAATAGTGAAGTCCATATGGTATAATTTGTTAAAAACGGACAAATAATGTTCTACCGTATGCTTGCTTACTCCGTATTGGGAAAGAGGTTCAATGGGTGATTCCTCCGTTACAGGCATGCGCTTCGGTTCTCCATAGACTGCCCCTCCCGTAGAAGCATAAATAAATTTCTTTACCTGGTATTTCATCGATAATTGACAAAGATTCAGTGACCCGAGTATGTTTATATTTGCATCGTAAGCCGGCATTTCTACCGATTTACGTACATCAGCATGCGCAGCATGGTGATTTACTACATCAGGCCTTTCCTTGTCGAAGATGTCTGCCAAGGCAGCGACATTACAAATATCCATTTTGTAAAACCGCGCCTTGGGATTAATGTTTTCTTCTCTTCCCGTGGAAAGATTATCAACAATTACTACGTCGTGCCCTTTGGCAATTAAGTTGTCCACTAAATGAGAAGCGATAAAGCCTGCGCCTCCCGTGACAAGTATTTTCATTAATCCTCCCTAGCCCTCTTTATGCTGCAGAAAAGTAAACAGCGTATTATGCACATTTTTATAATATACTCAAGATGCTTAAAAGATGAATTACAAATTATGAACGGTTTAAGTATAGATACAGAGAACATGTTCGTCAAGCAAAGTATGTTATTTAAACAAAGTCTGTTCTGCTTCTATGAGAAAGAGTTTCGGGGTAATTTGGAAGCACATAGATATCAGATGAAGAATCCCTGCTAAAGGGGTTTACACATCAGCACGCAAGGGTATTGTAAATGAAAATGCGGTGCCTTTGTTTGGTTCGCTTTCTGCATGGATAGAGCCTCCATGATATTCAACGATCTGTTTGCATATCGGGAGGCCCAGACCGGTGCCGCCAGGTTTATTGGTAAGCGTATCACCCACTTGTTTGAATTTGTCAAAGATTTTTTCAAGATTTTCAGGTGCAATCCCCACGCCAGTGTCCATTACGGTAACCTGGATTTTATTGTCTGTTTGTTTTGCATAGCATGAGATGGCGCCTTTGTCGGTAAATTTTATTGCATTGGAAATTAGGTTTATCACGACTTGTATAAACCTGTTTTTATCCCCGTAAAAATCGGGTATATTTTTTTCAATATCAACATTCAGCGCAAGGCCTTTTTGTTCTATAAGGGCAGTGGTTGCCGCTGTAGCATTCATAATTACTTCTGTTACCGAAGTCTGATGCCTTTTCCATTCAATTTTGCCTGCTTCAATCTTCGCCAGGTCAAGCACGTCATTAATCAAATTTGTTAACCTCTCTCCTTCCGAGAGTATGATGTTAATATTTTCCTTTATCTGTTGTATAGCCTTTTGTGATTTTATTGCGTTCGTTTCTATTTGCGGAAAGATGAAGGTATCTAATCGTTTTTTAATAATGTTCGTGAATCCAATGATTGCCGTGAGCGGGGTTCTGAGTTCATGTGATACGGTAGATAAGAATCCTGATTTTGCTTTATCGAGATCTTGTAATTTTTGATTAGCATCCTTG
Source organism: uncultured Candidatus Kuenenia sp. (assembly GCF_900696675.1). NCBI lineage: Bacteria > Pseudomonadati > Planctomycetota > Candidatus Brocadiia > Candidatus Brocadiales > Candidatus Brocadiaceae > Candidatus Kuenenia > uncultured Candidatus Kuenenia sp. The sequence continues at coordinate 7,152 of NZ_CAADGZ010000034.1, forward strand.
AGTTCCCGTGTTCTGTCTTCAACTTTTTGTTGCAGGGTGTGACTGTACTCTTCCAGTTTTTCGTACGAAGCCTTCAGGTTATTTGACATTTCAATAAATGATGCTGCAAGTATGCCAATTTCATCTTTTGAAGTAATTTTTAGATTTAAAGCGGCAGTAAAATTGCCATTAGCCAATAAACGGGCGGATTCTGTCAATTTCACAATAGGTTTAGAGAGTCTGGTTGATAATATATAAACAATTATTACACCAATTACAACGAATAGAATTGAGGTAAGGACAGACCGAAGAACCATTTCCTCTATTTTCTTTCGTATTTCATTCCTTGAATTTAATATTTCGTTGTTGAGGGTATTCAGGGAAAAGCCGAGGCGCAGCGTTCCCCATTGTTCGGTACTTACGCTTATTGGAATAATGATTTCCATGAACGAAGTAGTATTTCTTGAAAATTCATAGATAGTTGGGTTCCTCCGGCTTGCCGCAAATAAATCTTCCTCCCCTGAAAGTTTTTCCTGCTGTAATTCAGGATGTAATGTATGGGTGTACACCATACAGGAGGAATCCATCAGAATAATGTAATCCAACTCCTGGTATTCATGTACTGTTTTGTTTAGTATTTCAGCAGCATTGGAGAAGTTATACGACGCAATATTGTTTTCCGTTTGTCTTGCCAGATTGTCTGATAAGATTTTTCCTTTCTCTACAAGATTATTTTTCATCAGCTCGATTCTGCGTCCAAATTCTTTTTTCAGGACTATTTTTTGAGTGGAAATCTGAATAAAGGTTAAAACGGTCAACAAGCCGACAATCAAGCTTATCATTGTTATAAGCAATTTTATGCGTATACTATTTTTCGTGGAATGATTTTTCTTCATATGACAGCACTCTTTATATGATTAAAAAGTACAGGTAGTATTAAAGTATTAAATTTATTGTATTGGTAACTATTTAGTTTTTTGAAAAAGCAAAAAACGCTCTTTCTCAGTTTCCGTCCTGGGAACTAAATTGCATTGGAAGATCTAGCTTCCATTTAACAAAAGTTATCCTGTTCAAACTTCGTAAGTGGTTAATCTTTTTCGAAAAATAGATTTATTTGACTATATTATCCCTATTTTTCCCATGCGTGTAAACTGATAAATACGTCTTGTATATAATCTGGTATCAAATCAATTCGTCCGGAACTGTCTCGACGTGAAAAACTCTTCAAACGTCTGTATCTCCGAATAATCCTGCCGTTGAATGCATTTGCACAAACTGATATATATGCTCCTTGGCGTACCAAATACCACAGAGGTAGGAGAAATCTTTCTCTTTTTTATCATCTTCTTTGTGCTTTTCGCCTGTCTGTGCGTCGCACGCAGACAAGTACCTTTGTGTGAAAAAAGGATTTTCAGGTGAAAATTCCTATACAATTAAAGTAAAACAGAAAATGCTTGCAATTTTATTCAGTTTTGCTTTAATACCCACCAAGTCTAAATGCAGAAACACTTTCTGATATTTTTTAACGACAATTGCAAATGCCGCTGACCATCGATCAAGCATCGCAAAATATTTTGAATGAATTGCATGGATTTACCCCCCCATCGCTTCCACAAAGTTTGTTGCAACTTCTCCATGCCTGCTATAAAAACGATACCTCATTTCAAGAGATTGCAGAACTTATCCGCAGAGAAGCCGCTCTCTGCACTCAGGTAATCAGTCTTGCCAATTCGGCTTTTTACGGGCGCCGAAGAGGAATAACCAGCATCGACAATGCCCTGGTGGCGCTTGGCGTAGAAACGCTGAAGACGATTGCTATGACAACAGCAGTACATCAATTTTTCTCAGGTTTTAATGCTGAAAAGACCTCCTTTCTTAAAACATTCTGGCACCGTTCACTTACCGGTGCGTTGCTTGCCAAGTCTCTTTCTGTATTAACCGGATACAACTATCCAGATGAAGCCTATCTGGCAGGCCTTCTACATAATGTAGGCCAACTCGTCTTAATAAGTTGTTATCCGGAAAGATATGTGGAGATTGCCCACCGTGCGAAGGGCGATGACGATCTTGTAATTATAGAGAAAAAGGATATGGGGATTACTCACGGCGAAGTGGGTTTTTGGCTTGTGAATGGCTGGAATCTGGAGAATTTTGCTGCAGATGCGATCCTCTATCATCACGAACCTGCGCATTCAATTTTAGATGCACATCACCTTGTAAAAATAGTTAATTTGGCCAGCGTACTTAGCAGCGAAAATGACACAAACCGGCAATTAACGATTGAAACTGCAGACTATCTGTTCGGGCTGACAGCTCCTATGGTGAGGGAAATTACCGGTAGCGCCGAAAGAGAAGTGCAGCTCATCGCAAATTCAATGGATATTGTTGCCGGAAAGAATACCCACGCAGGAAAGATTGAAGACTCAGATCAAAACAAACATGCCCAACTTGCGAAAGAAGTAAAGCATATCAGCCTCATAAATTCTGCGAAAAATCAGCTCCTGCAGGCAAGAAGCACAGCAGATTTGCTGGAACACATCAGGGTTGCCATTAAGCTTTTGTTTGGACTGGATAATTGTCATATATTTCTTTACGATGCACCCGCAAATACCTTAAAAGCCAACCTTACCGGAAACGGCAATGAGTTTGTTAAAAGGCCGGATAAACTTTTAATCGCTGTTGAATCCGGCAGAAGCCTGGTTGCAAACGCCTTGTTACAAAACCGCATAACTTCGTCTTTCACTGAAAGTGCCTCCAAACTGAGTATTATCGACCGGCAACTGATACGACTATCACACTCTGACGGAATAGTATGCCTGCCGTTAGTTGCAGACGATGAATTCATAGGAGCGTTAGTTATCGGCGCAGATAAAAACTATCAAACTCGCCATAATGATCAACAGCGGCTATTGGAGCTTTTTGCGGCGGAGACAGGACTCTTTATCAAAAAGTTTGAATCAAATATTTCAGGGAAAAAATCCGCCTCAAATACCGAATCCCATGAATTGTCAAAAAAGATAAGAGAAATAATACACGAAGCCAGTAACCCTTTATGTATTGTTAAAATCTATTTGGAAATGTTAGGGCATAAACTGAGAAGTAATTCGAATATTCAAAAAGAGCTGCAGATTATAAAAGAAGAAATTGACCGGGCAGGTAAAATTCTTTTGCGGTTTTCTGACGTTAATTCCGGCACGGTTGAAAATGGAGGTATCGATGTAAACACATTGATTAGTGATACCTTTCTCATTTTTAAACAATCCTTATTCATCACCAATAACATTGAGTATCAACTTGACCTTGATACATCAATGCTGCCTCTTCAAACAAATGGGACTGCCCTGAAACAAGTAATGATAAACCTCCTGAAAAACGCTGTAGAAACCATGCAGAAAGGCGGACAAATCCACGCATCTACAAGAGACAATGTTACTATAGACGGCAAGCCTTTCGTCGAAATAATAATAAAGGACAACGGACCTGGCATACCGGAACATATCCTTCAGAGCCTCTTTACGCCCGTGCATAGTACAAAGGGGGGAAACCATTCCGGACTTGGACTTAGCATTGTAAAAAATCTGGTTTCTTCCATGAATGGTTCTATTAACTGCCAGAGTTCAAAGGCAGGGACTGCATTTACAATTTACCTGCCAGGACGGACGGTAACATAAAAACACAGGAGGCAGATATTGCATGAAAATTACTGCTGACACAGGAAAAACTCACCTTCTTAAAAAGCAGATAGAAAACATGTTGTTCTTCTGTTAAAGGTATTTGATAAAAGGCCCGGCATGCTATGGTATCTAACTTTCAGTATGCAGACAGACAGACGGCTATATCACACGGAACTATGCCCCGTTTACAGAAGGCAACCGTAATTTAACAAGGTATATCCTATGAATCCACCGCCAATATATCAAAATTTAACTGCAGGAAATGACTTTCACGATATCCATATCCTGGTAGTAGATGATGACCCCGGAATGCTGGAAAGTGTTAAACAGCTTTTGGAAATCCACCGATATTGCGTCACCACTATCAAAGGAGGGTCTCAGGCCTGCCGGGCACTCTCGGCAACATCATACGACCTCTTATTGCTGGACCTTAACCTTAACGGCATATCCGGCTATGACGTCATGAATTTTATGAATGACCATTCAATTAAAACGCCTGTCATTGTAATCAGCGGAAATACCTCGTTTGCTTCCGTCAGCAAGGCAATACAAAGGGGAGCTTTGGATTACATAAAAAAACCATACGACCCTGAAGAGCTGCTAGTGAAAATTAAAAATACCACCACCAAAATACAGAGGGAAGTGCTAAACATAAAAATGCAGCGTCATCTGAAGAAATCCGAGGTGCTTCACAGATATATTGTCAATAATTCTCCGGACATAATCTGTACGATCGATCACGAAGGACGGGTCATGTTTATAAATACTAAAATTGAAAATTTTTTAGGATATAAGCCGCAGGAACTGATAGGCAAACTATACTCCGAAATTGTCAGCCCGGAAGACGTTGAGAGGTTAAATGTATTTGTGAAAGAAAAAATAAGGCGTGGCTCTGGAAATTATCCGTCCGATAAAATAGAGGTTTGCCTTGTACCAAAAGAGAATTATTTTAAAAGCCGTTATTTCGAGCTTACGCTATTTCCTGTTGAATTAAATTTGCTTGGATTCCAGCCAAAAAACGGAAATATTTCAGGCGATAAATTATTTGGCGTCTACGCAATCGCTCATGATATTACAGAAAGAAAAGAGGCGAAAGAATACATACACTTTCAAGCCTGTCACGATTTATTAACTAAATTGCCAAATAGGACATCTTTTGAAAAAAGGGGCCGTCTGGCCATAAGCAAGGCAAGGCAAAATGATTGTATTGTAGCGGTCTTGTTTCTCGACCTGGACAGATTCAAAATAATTAATGATTCACTTGGTCATGCAGTGGGAGATCAGTTGCTTCAATCGGTAACGCAGAGATTGGAATCCTGTCTGCGAAAATGTGATATTTTATCCCGTTTTGGCGCGGACGAATTCATGCTGCTGCTTCCGGAAATAAACGCCCCTGAAAATGCCCGCCAGGTGGCGTTAAAAATTACTGATATAATGCATACACCTTTTGTCATTGGTGATCAGGAGATTTTTGGCGACGTCAGCATCGGTATTTCTTTTTTTCCGGAACATGGTGAAACAATTGAACAGCTTATTCAAAATGCGGAAATCGCCATGTATCAGGCAAAATGCCGGGGAAAAAAGGGGATTCAGTTCTTTGATAAAGGAATGAAGACTTCCGGCCCTCACCGTTTAGCGATGGAAAGGGATTTGAGACGGGCTTTGAAAAACAATGAATTTGAAATTGTTTATCAACCTCAAATAACAATCAATACCGGAAAGGTAATTGGTTTTGAGGCACTTGTTCGATGGAATCATCCCGAAAAAGGGAAAATCCGCCCTAGCGAGTTTATTCCTGTTGCCGAAGAAACAAGGCTAATAGAGGATTTAGGCGAATGGGTTCTTCACCACGCATGTTGTGAAGTCAGAGAGTGGATTAAAAAAGGCCATGATACCATTCGCCTGTCTATTAATATTTCTCCCCTGCAGATTGAAAACCCCCATTTTGTTGAAAATTTCGTGCATATGCTTGGCATATGCCAATTTCCTGGGAAAAATATGGAAATCGAACTGACGGAAAGTATATTAATGACCGATCTGGAACATATGGCACAAATACTGAATCATCTTCATAAACACTCGATAACAGTTGCTATAGATGATTTTGGGATTGGATATTCATCATTATCGTACATACAAAAACTCCCCATTCATACCCTTAAAATTGACCAATCATTTATGCAGAGCATCCAAAATGAAACAGATGAATCCTGCCTGGTTAATGCCATAATCGCTATGGGAAAAGGACTCCATTTGTGCACCGTCGCTGAAGGGGTAGAAACCATGACTCAAATTAAATACTTACAGAATCAAGGCTGCGATGCTGTTCAGGGGTATTATTTTGGGGAACCACGGTCGGGAGAAAAATGTCTTCGTTTTCTGGAAGAAACCACCCTCATTACCACAACAGCGTGTTTCGTGAAAGCTTTGTAGTACCCTAACCTAACATGGACAAGCCAGAATCAAACAAGCACGAAATATGAAAGATGCGTTCGCTCTTTCTCGTTCCAAAACTCTCAGGCCGGGTCAAATGCAAAATTGCACTGATAGGCTATGTACGGGAAAAAGCATATAAGAAAAATGTTTTCGATACTTTATTTTGCTTTAAGCCGGGCAATTATTAAGTTCTTAAGCAAAAATATAGCGTTTAAGTATATCTTTACTTTGGTCATTTATTAAACCGTTATAATAAATTGCCAAAAAACATATTCCGGCGGAGTATGTTTCCCTAACGATTAATCCGTGTGATTTTATTAAGTACGTTTCATTATTGATTGGAATAAAAAGGTCAAAATTGAGTATCTTGTCAGGCAAGTAATTGTAACGTGCTATTGTTTTACAGCATATACCGCTGAGACTAAGATTTATCACCTCTGCTTTAAAGAGGGTATCATCAAAATAAAGCTCCAACCGAGTATTTGAATCGATTCTTTTATATTTTCTTTTTTCAAATGATATCATTATAGCCTTACGCCTAAAAAACAATGCCACGCATGGTGCGCTCTATGGACAATAATAAAGGCACCTTCTCAATAAGTTGAGGTTTTATAATGATTTCTATTGTCCTCTGTCCACAATCTGCAATTTGCCAACTGTACAGTATTCCCAATTAATAAAGGGAGTAAGGGGCAAGGAGGGTTGTTTACCGCAACTTATTGAGAAGTAACTAATACAGTGTTACAATATATATTATCTACTTTTTATCATATATAATAAATACCCTCTTTGGGGTGGTTATTTATTATTCGTTAATAAGGAGAAAATATATTTCCAATTGTTATGCCCATCTACTATCTCAGCGTCTATTTCGTATCTGTTTTTATGAATTATCTTTTCGTGGGCAATTCTGATTGAGAAGATCGCAGGCAGGTAAACTTCAGAATCAACAACAACCCGGCAGGTAAATATTTCGTCTAATTTAGGTTTGAAATCAAGATCCCCTTTGAATCCTCCCTTGCCGATATCGCCAATTACACAAATTCTCCAGTCATCTTCCATTACTTTGATTTCAAAACATTGTATATTATTAACTCCTTTATCAACCCTCAACAATGTTTTAAATCTGCTAATCCGCCTGTTTACATTTTTGTACAGGAGAAGATTAACCTCTTCTTTGCTTAGCAATGAGCTATGTTTAGTTTTTTTTACGTTCTGATGAAAAGGCTGATCGTCTAATGTATTATTTATGACTCTGTTACGGCCGCATGATTTGCCAATATAAAGATATTTATCCGCGACGGATAAAATCTGTTTTACAGAATTTCCATCCTCCGGATAGCCGGCAACACCTGCAGTTATTGTCACACACTCAACTTTCCCTTCAGCGACTTCTAACGACAAAATCCTTTTTACCACGTCCCTGAGTTTATCAATAACGAGGGTGGCGCTATTCTTGTCCATGCCTGGCAAAAGTATCGCAAATTCTTCCCCGCCATATCTGCTCACAATATCACTATATCTTACATTTGATTTCAGGATATATGCTAATTTTTTAAGAATTTCATCTCCAAACAAATGCCCGTAGGTATCGTTATAGTATTTAAAGTGATCTATATCAATCATAGCGATTGAAAAATGTAGGTTATGGCGTATTGCTTTACTATGTTCGAGATGACAACTGTCAAAAAAAAATTTTCTTTGGTAAAGCATGGTAAGATCGTCGTACATTGCGCCTTTTTCAGCTTTTTCGTATAGCTCAATCCTCTCAATGGTATTAGCAATATTCAATGCCACCGTAATAAATAATTCCATATCTTCTTCGGTAAATGCATTTATTTCTTTCTTGTGTATGTTTAATAATCCAAGCATTCGATTATTTTTAGAGCGCAATGGCAAAGATAAAAACGATCCGATATTCTCCAGTTTTCCTTTATAAAAAAACTGGTCTTTTTTCTTGCTTATGTCATTTAATAAAAAGGGTTTCCCCGTCTGGGCAGCAATGCATGTATATTCCTCCCCCTTTTTAAAGGTGACGTCTTTCACCGCTTCAAAAATATCACTTCCCGTTTTAAATATCGTCAATTCATCGTTGTCCCCGTTATTTAACATGAAACAGAAGTCATCAATACAAAGATTATTCTTCAAAAAAATGGCCGTATATTCAAATAGTTCTTCAATTTTTATTGATAAATTCAGGTTCTCATTTAACAAGTAAAGCAAATAAAGCGAAAACGCACCTTCTCTGGTGCTGTTCTCAATATTCTTATTAGAGCTATACTTACCGTTATGGTGTTTGTTTATGTTTAATAACATTTTTATGGTATACGATAAATATTGTTACTGTCCGCAAATCCTAAAAATAAAAGCCCGCGGTTCTTAATATTGCATAATGTAAGGGTATTCGCAAATTTCATACCCCGCAAAATTACTTTTCGAAAAAAAGGGTAGCACTATTTAAAATATCGCATACGAATTGTGCTTATATAGTAATAGTATATGTTGAAACTTACACGAGCAAATGGCCGCCCCTGCTCGTTCAGGTCAGGTCAGATTTATAATACTACGCTCTTTTCAATCAGGGAATAATTAAGAAGGCATTGTATGCTGCCGTTAACAAAACAAACGGATTGCGTAAAAAAAGCTTCATGCGGTGAACCGTTTAATGCAATATTTGCGAGTGATACTGTTTCTCTGGAAATCCTTGCAACCAGCTTAATTGCCGGGAACCCCTTACAAACAAAAACGAGTGCAAGCAATAAGAGATGCGTAAAACGATGCACGGCACAATCGGAAAAAGACATAACCATTTGGCATAGACGGAATTACGTAAAACATTATTATTGTTGCAATTTTTGCGTAAACCATAGTGTTCTTTACCGCTGTTCACCAAAGAAGTTGTAATTTATCCTCTTTCCTGAATCATAATAAATTCTTATTCCTCTTCTTAAAAATTGCGCAAAGTATTTCACGTTGGGGTTCCTTTTTAATAGCTTAAATTCAGACATTCCATTACACAAACAATGATCCCGAATGGCTTAATTCTCTGTGAATACTAGCGGGGAAGATGTTTTTGGGAGACATAATGCAATGGCAACAAATGGTCTTTTCCGTTTTTAAAAAAGAGGAAAAACAGCCTCTTAATATTCTATTGAGACCGCATTTACGCCCTATTAAACAGCAACATCCAGTTTGTTTTGGCACGTTAATTGTGTATAGATAAATGCGGCCGTTATTTAATGCCTGCGCCGTATGTCACGATTCGGGCGTTTGGGTTAAATATGCCTTCTCAAAAAAAACACAGCGAAATTTTATGGCCATTGTGTTGATGCTGGCTAAAAATTAAAAATGTTAAAATCCAATTAATAGATGATAGAGCCACATATTGACACGGTCTGAAAACGGATAGAAAAGTGGTTTATGGAAAGAGAGGTATTTATAGGAGGTACAAAGCGGATTACCTCCCATCATCCCCTCCTTCGCAAGAGGGAATAAAGGGAAGGGTGTGATTCAAGGTAAGTTATGTACACACTTAGGTATCGATAATTAAAGAGGGGAATAATATGGCGGTATCAGATGAATTGTATGACATGGTTAAGTTTTTTGAAATCAATAGACATCAGGAGATGAGAAAAGGGAATTTATATAATCCCGCAAATTTGTGGTGCATGTGGATAAGAAAGGATTTGCAAACATGGAAGAAGTTTGTTGTGTGGTATCTCCGAGACTCTCTGGAAATATTAGAAAAAAGCGGCGGCAATTTTTGGGATTACTTTACCTCTCATAAAAATAATATACAAGAATTTGCAAATGAATGGGTAGTTGATGAAGAAAGGAATAGTTTTTATCGATTTTGCATTAACAAAATGAAAAACAATGACTTATCGTCTAAAACCTATCGCTATAAACATCATAGCCTCGACCAAAAAGATTTTAACCATGAAGCACAGCTAGCATACGAAGAATGTATGCAAAAACTGTAAGATAAATGAGATATTCCCGGAGGGTTCAGATTCCAAACCTGGATCCGCGGAGAGACAGGTTTTAGGCCTATCTCTTTTTCCAATATAGCGCGAAACACCATTTCGCGCGTGACGATGCAATCGCTTCGTCCTGCAACTTTGAAACTCCTATACTATTAAATTGTTAACGTTTTTACCGGGGAGTACAATCGTTGCATTATAAATATGAACTATTCATACACTTTTTTTGTAAGGATAACGGCAGGAAATTCATATGTTAAAAGAATATCACCTATTTTTCAGAAGGCTGATGATTTGTTTCGATTTGTTTATCGTCACAATATCTTTTTTCCTGTCCCCGTTTTTATTCAGCGACTACGGCGATGTTATTCAGCAGTTTGGCAGCTATTTCATACTATTGCCTGCGCTGTTGAGCGTGTGGGGGATATTTCTGCATAATTTTGGCATGTATGAATCTTTCAGAACAAAGAACATTACCGAAGTGATCTTCCCCGTAATAGAAACAGCTTTAGTGGGAGGAGGTCTTTTGGGAAGCTTTGTGTTCCTTGCAAAGATTCAAACGATAGGCAGTGAGCATTTGTTTTACTCTTTTTTCATGGCGACTATATTATTATGCGGCGAAAAGGTTTCGCTTTTATTTTTTATGCAGTATCAGCGTAAAAATGGCTTTAACACGAGAAACGTTTTAATTGTTGGTACTGGTAAAAGGGCGCAGCATTTTATAAACACCATCGGAAAAAATGTGGAATGGGGTATTAATGTTATCGGTCTTATTGATAACGATGCGGCAAAAAAGAATACTGTGGTATGCGGAAATAAAGTAATTGGCGCCGTTAAAGATATCCCTGCAATAATTCATAAAACTGTTGTAGATGAAGTCATGTTTGTTGTTCCCAGGTCATGGTTAAACACGGTGGAAGAAATGATTCGGTACTTGTGCGATATAGAGGGGCTAAAGGTGAGTGTGGCAGTGGATTTGTTTACGCTTAATTTGGCAAGGACAAAGTATAGCCATGTAACCCCGGATACCCTCGGTAAGACCAGGAGTTATCTGTCGGAATTTCCTTTGCTTGTTTTTGAAAGCGCTCCGGACAAACTATTGCAGCTTTTTATTAAACGTCTTATGGACATAATCTTTTCCGGAATAGCGATTGTCTCGTTATTTCCCGTGTTTCTCATTACAACAATTGCAATAAAAACTACGTCAAACGGTCCTTTATTTTTTACACAGAAGAGATGCAGTTTAAACGGAAGAGTATTTAAATTGTACAAGTTCAGGACAATGGTTGCAGATGCTGAAGCAAAACGGGGGGCGCTGTTAAAGAACAATGAAATGCAAGGGCCTGTCTTTAAGATGTCGAATGATCCGCGTGTGACAAAAATCGGAAAGTTTTTGCGCAAGTATAGTATAGATGAATTCCCGCAATTTTGGAATGTATTGAAAGGCGATATGAGTTTGGTAGGGCCTCGCCCACCCATTCCAAAGGAAGTGGATGAATATGAACCATGGCATAGAAGACGGCTGAGCATGAGACCGGGGTTAACCTGCATATGGCAAGTGTCAGGAAGAAATAAAATTACCAATTTTGATGAATGGATGCGGTTGGATTTGGAATATATTGACAAATGGTCAGTCTGGCTGGATTTTAAAATACTTTTTGGAACAGTGCCTGCGGTATTAGCAGGTTCCGGGGCTAAATGAACAAGTAGCGCAATAGTAGAAAGAAAACCAATTTAACTTAACAACTTTGGTTTTTTGAAAAATTCCAATAACAGCGCTGCTTGGCGCATAGTGTAGGGGCGAAGCATTTGCTATAAACGGTGCTCGTTCCTCACTTGATATCTAAGCCCACTAAATTCTCATGTAGTGCGACGAACCTCATCGCACTACAAATGACAATTTTCCAGTTTCAAAAAACTGAAGCGTTACAATTGATTTGAAATTCTAAACGAGCACTTCTTTCGTACTTCGTGCTTGTATTATTCTGGTTTGTCCAGGTTTGGAGGGTTTCTTACAGGAGAAGCAACATGAATAAAACATGTCATTATGATTATAATAATTTCGCACATGGCAAGGCATTTATCTTTTACCGGCAAGGATATGATAAATATGCCTCAAAGGTATTTTATAGTCCGGCGGCAATAGACATTTTGCTGCGATCAAATCTGGTTGGGACAAAAGGAAAAGCAGCTGCACCTGATATATCGTTATTTTGTGATAAATGGAAAAAATTGCTGGATAGAAAATTTGAAGAAATCGGAAATGAATCAGAAAAGAAGACCGAACCAACTTACTTTATCGATCTCATTAAGAGCCAGAAAAGAAGGTATGCCGTGCGCGGAACAACACTTTCAGATTCAGCACAGAATATAAATCAGGCGGAATGGCCCCATTTGTTCATATTGGACAGGACGCATTCCGACCATGCGCATATCGCCCAAAGCTTCCGCAAATGGCATCTGAACAGAAGGGAACAGGAAATCGTTCAATTACTGCTTGATGACCACAGCAATAAAGAGATCGCTCTCAATCTTAATTTAAGCTACAACACCATTAAAGGATATTTGAGACTTCTTATGCGAAAGCTTGATGTAAATAGCAGGGCAGGGATTATATCAAGGCTGCTCTATATTAACAATCTTAACGTTAATTATTCTTAAGCATGGACAGTGCATTTGGTTTTTATTCCAAAGACGTGATTAAAAATGCTGCGTTTATTTTCTATATTCCAGGAAATGAAAAATCGGCTCTGGATGTATTTTATAGCCCTATGGCTTTCGATATTCTGATGCGCACACATACTGTAAGGAAGAAAGAAAGAGAAGCTGTTTCTGATATATCATCATTTTGTGACAAATGGAAAAAATTGCTGGATAAAAAATTCGAAGGAATCGGGAGTGCCTTCAAAGAACGGTCGGAGCAGGTCTACTTTATTGATGTAATAAAGAGCCAGAAAAGATTTTATGCTGTTCGGGGGATTGTACTTTCAGATTCGCCACAGAAAATAAATCAGGCGGAGTGTCCCCATTTGTTTATATTAGACAGAACGCATTCCGACCATACGCATATCGCAAAAAACTTCCGCAAATGGCAGCTGAACAGACGGGAACAGGAAATCGTACAATTGCTGCTTGGCGACCACAGCAATAAAGAGATCGCTCTCTATCTTAATTTGAGCTGTAATACCATTAAAGGATATTTAAAGCTTCTTATGCGAAAGCTTGACGTTAATAGCCGGACAGGAATCATATCAAAACTGCTGATGGAGTAGCAGCATCAATATAATCTTTTGAAAGACGCATTTAAATTAAAGGGCGGCACTAAAACTTTTTTTATATTCCATATCGGTGCGCATATTCAAACAATCACGGACAAACGAAGTTTGTCCTTACCACCGTGAAAAGTGCATAGATAAAATGAAATTTTTATACAATTAAATTATTCCTGCTACCTCTGGGTGATTTCAGATTTGCAACCAGAACCACACGTGTCATATTTTTAATCCCCTAATAATATCACTTCGTCTTACTCATCTTCATCCTTTCATCAAAATTAAAGCAAAAAAACGTTATTTGGTTTAAAAAACACACAGAATATATTTCCTAAAAAGCGGAAATATTTACATCATCCCCTCTCAAATGTAGAAATTATTAACATTTCACCGCAAATTCCGTAGCGCTATAAATTCACCTATTTAATTTATTTTGAATAACTTATAAAAACCAATACTTCCCATTCATTTTTATAAATCACATTTGGCATATACCTTGCGAGAGTAACAAAACAGATGAAATTGTTCTCGAAGAATTACCCAATTTAAATCCTAATCGGTGAGGGAAAACAATATGACAATGAATACGCTAAAAATGCCTGTTTATATCAAGCGATATGCAGAATCTTCCAAAGATTTAAATACAGAGATACAGAAAGAGCTTAAAAATGTACAGGAATCATTATCTGATATTAAAAGGCTTACCAGTTTATCTCATTTACTGCGTTACCCCGACGCCATAGGCATAAGAAACAATGATTCTATTGCAAACATCAAGGACTTGAATGTTAAAGAGGTCGGCCACGCATTAATTTCACAAATAGAGGTAGATAGACTTTTCCCCCTGATGAATAATCTTACAATAAGCGGCACAGGAAGCGCAACCGGCATTATCGTTTTGATCAATAGCAATAATGAACTATTGCTAAAGGCTTCAGAAGGCATTGCTAATCATATCGCAAGCAATAAATCGTTCAGGATAAATGACAACATCCTCAAATGGATAATAAAAAATGGAAATCCACTTATTGTAAATGATATTAACAAAGATCCCCGTTTTAAACAGGATCAATCTGATTGGATTCTCGGCAAAACAATTCTTTACGTTCCTATTAAAGTGAAAGAGAAGGTTGTGGGAATTGTAAGCGTAAGCAATAAAAAGTCCGGAGATGTTTATGGAGCAGCTGATGTAAGATTTTTGGAAACTATTGCAACCTATGCTGCTATCGCCATTGGAAATTCTCATTTATCAGAACGCTTAAAAAACGGAAACGCGCTAGAACAACTTACATTAAATTATTATGATGAAAAAAACAGATATCTTCCCGCAACGTTAAGAAGTATTAAATCTGGCGCTTTTGCAGGGTGTGATTTATATTTACAAACAATTGTAAATAATGAAGCCAAGCATTTGCTTTACTGTAAAGGTTTTAAATTGTTGGAAGACGAACGGAAAGAATCCTTCGTAAAGAAAAATATTAACAGAATATACGTCGCAAAAAATGGCACGGAACAATACCTTCGATATATGGAAACAAACATGGATCGGTTTGTTCGTGACGAAACAGTATCATTACAAGAAAGAGCGCGTATGCTCTATGATATTGCGTCAAATATAATAAAAGACGCCTACAAAAACATTGACATTAATGTCATTATTGAAAGAGTCCGGGATTGGACAACGACACTATTAGACTTTGTATTAGTAAATCAGGATAAGCATGCACATTTAATAAAAGTGCTAAAATACAATGGAAAAGTATTTAACCATTCCGCAAATATGGCCATACTCGGCATACTATTTGGCCATTATTTAGGCTACTCAAAGAAAGAACTGGCAATATTGGGCACGGGCATATTGCTTCACGATATTGGCGCCACATGCCTAAGCACTAACACTATCGAAGAAGAAACCCCTGAAAAACTATCAAAACAAGAAAAGGAAACCTATAAGAAACATGCAGAATTTGGATTCTTTCTCTTGTCAAAAAATACTCTTGTCCCAGAAGAAGCTTGTCTTATCGCAAGACAACATCATGAACAATTAAATGGGAAGGGCTATCCGGAAGGCATAATTGGAGAAAAAATCCACCCTTATAGCCGCATAACTCACCTCCTTGACGAATACGAACGACAAATGTCCACTGATTCAAAATACGAACAAAACCCAGCATTTAAAGTACTGCAGCATATGGTAGGAAAGATGGACGGGAGTCTTGATAATGATATATTAAAAAAATTTATAAGTTTTCTTAATACAAGCATAAATGCAATTTCTATATAAACAATAAATAGTCAATTTATTACATTTAACAAGGAGGTTGTAAAATGAGTAGGATTAATACAAATATCGGCGCTTTAAACGCATTGAAATCATTAAATGATGTTAACACCCGCCTCTCTGTATCTCAATTAAGATTGGCTACCGGTAAGAGAATTAACTCTGCCGCAGATGATGCAGCAGGATTTTCGATTGCCAAAAAATTTAATGCCCGTTCACAGGGACTTGGCCAGGCCCTTTCAAACATAGGATCTGCCAAAAATCTGATGGCTGTTGCTGAAGGCCATTTAAACAATATTCTTGATATTCTGACACAGATGAAGACAAAGGCAACACAGGCGGCAGATGATTCGTTAGGGAGCGCAGAGCGTAATGCCATAAAAGCGGAATTGAACCAGTTGGCAGTCCAAATTGATCTTGAGGTTGCCCAGGCAACATGGAACTCAAATTCAATATTTGGCGGAGCGAATGCAACATCCGGGTCCGCAAGCAACGTGCAGTTCAAATTCCAGATTGGCGCCGGTTCAAGCGGCACCAATGACGTGTTGTCGTTTGACTTGTTAGCAAATACCAATGTAAGCTTTGACAGTGGGGCTACTGATAAAAACTATACTGCAAGTGGATTGAATGTAAGTATCGCTACAACATCGGTAGCATCAAACGCTTCTGCACGCGCATTGATGAGCAATATAGACACCGCCATTGAAGATGTATCAGAGGCATTGAGCTACATTGGTTCGGTGGTAAACAGGCTGACGTATCAGGAAACCAGTTTAACGGTAGCAAGAACAAATACCGATGCTGCAAGAAGCAGGATTGAGGATGCAGATATGGCATATGAACAATTAGAAGCCACCAAGCTACAGATATTGCAACAAACTGCCAGCGCTATGCTTGCACAAGCAAATACCAGCCCTCAGATAATAATGCAGCTATTTCAGGGTTAAAACATTTTATTATGTCAGAAAAAAACAAAAAGGCCGTTTTATATTAATAAAACGGTTTTTTTATCTTGAAAATATACACCATTACGTTTTATCGTTTTGCACGTTTCCGATGCTTGTTATACTGTAAGATCTCACAAATATGGATTTCTAAAATTAGATTTAACTTTTGTTAACATAAATAGTTATAGCATTTCTGAAATCACATTTTGTGAACTCCTTGAGTTTAGTTCTTTTAAAAATTCCAATTCACGATGAACCAACACACAAACCATACCAAAATATATGGATCAATCTGAAAGATTGATCCATCCGGGAGTTCGCCAAAGGCGATACGTTCACATTATGGTCAAACTTTCTGCCTGTCTGATAGTTAAAAACGAGTCCGGTATTCTTCCCCGTTGCCTGGAAAGTATTCAATCTTTTGCAGATGAAATAATCATTGTAGACACCGGTTCTACTGATAATACTGTGGAAATTGCCCTGCGCTATAAAGCAAAAGTGCATCATTTTCAATGGAGAAACGATTTTTCCGCAGCCCGCAACGAATCATTACAACATGCAAATGGAGACTGGATACTTTACATTGACGCAGATGAAATTATTGATAAAGCTAACGCGCTAAAAATTCGGTCACTAATTAACAGCAAGGATATTATGGCGCTTACGGTAAGGCAATGTATTCCACAACAATGTGACAACATAGCAACCTCTTTCTACAGCGAATACTGCAGGGTTTTCCGGAGACATCCCGAAATCCGCTTTGAAGGAACCATTCACGAACAAATATTGCCTTCAATTAAAAGATTAGGAGGTAAAATACTCAGAACAGATATAATAATCCACCACTGGGCTTACGCTTTCAGCAAAGAGAAAAAGAGGCAAAGGGCAGAACGGAATCTTAATTATTTACTAAAAGAGTTTGAAAAAAATCCGGACGATTCATTCACACTCTTCAATCTGGGCATGACTTACCAGGAACTGGGAAACAATGATTCAGCGATTCAGGTATACCTGCGCATGCTTGAAAAACCGACTGACATTAAAAACGAACTTACAGGACAATCGCACATAAACCTATCAAAGATATATTTAGAGAATGATAATACTACGAAAGCCGTCTACCACGCGCAACAAGCCTTGCTTTTAGACACTAACAATCCTTTGTCTGCGTATATGCTTGCAACAATCGCTGTGACAAAAAAACAATTTCAGAAGGCAATTGAACATTTAGAAACTGCAATAAAAATATCTGAAGGCGAAACAGGTATTGCCCCCAACGTAGAATTAAACATGGCGCAGATATATCTTGAGTTAGGCAGTTGCCGTTATTCACTTCACGACTTTGTTGGTGCAGAAAATGATTTTTTACGTTCACTGGCATACGACGCGTCTGCCACAAACCCCTATATCCTGATCGGGAATTCCCGTCTTATACGTGGAGACAAAAGGGGAGCAAAAGACATGTTCGAACAAGCGCTAACCATTAACCCGCAACTAACAGAGGCAAAAAGCGGACTTACCCTCTGCAGTAATGAAAAATCAGCCCTTGCTAATGAATAGAAACATGAACGTAGAAGAGTATGCCCTGCAACACGGATAAAGCTAGCCAAACAAGGAATATTGTGCGAAGCCCCAGCGCTGTTCAAAAAAGAATAGATGTTTGAATTAAGGTAAGGAAAAACTGTGGGGATAATGATAGGGACGATTAAATAGTACCAAAAAAAGACTACAATCGTTTGTCTACTTTATTTAACGACTTCATCCACTTTATTGCCCAAATTTGCCTGAGCCATTTGGTTGTAATACGATTTCAGCATTTTCATTCGTGAAATGGTATCTTCCGGGGGTAATTGTCTGATGATTTTTTCGGTGTCTAAATCTCTCACGGTGGTAACAACAAGATTCAACTCTTTCTCAATAGCAAATTCAACCCGCGTACCAATAGGAGAAACACCGGGGAAAACGGGAGGGGAATGAGAATCGTATAAGGCAGAAGAAGCTGGTTGTTCCGATGGTATTTCCTTTTTTGAAACAGCCACATCATTAGAGTCGCTGTTACTGTTGCTTTGAGGAGATGTATTGCTAACACTCGCGCTACTGCTCACATTTTGCGATACAATTTTCTTATCAATAATTGCTTGGTAAGAAACCTTCGCATCTTCTGTTATTTTATCAGAAGATACATCTTTCCCCTTTTCCTTGCTGACAATATCTTTTTTGTCAACTTCAGTAAACAACTTATTATTAGAACTATAACTATGAATCTTGCCCACATCCATAATTTTGCTCCAAAAATATTGTTTATACAGATAAAATTAAAAATAATTATTTAATCCTTTGCACAGGTGGCATGGGTTGATTTACTGCCAGCGCAAGAACTTTAAAAACGTATATGCATATTTACACATAAAATATAAATCAAGCGGCGTCCTGTACCTGCAACCATGCGCCTCTTAACTCTTTAAAAATCTTCAACGCAGCGTCAAATCTTCCGTTTTTTATCTCCCGCATACAAAATTCATATAGCCTGAAAAGTGAATTTGAAATCTCTGCCTGATCGAAGTTCAAAGAGTCAATTAATTCTGCCAGCACAATACTTGCCTTTTCTTCATCCTTACGATTACACGCGGTAATACCTGCGTCATACGCTTTTATTAATAATTGGAGCGGATTTAACGTCATTATTCCCTGTTCAAGATATGCATGCCCAACTTTTTTTGTTCCTACCATAAATTTTCACCTCCATAAAAAAGTATTGTATTATCCACACACATCAATAAATGAAGGATTATCATTAATGTTCTGGTCTAAACTACGTACCAATTGCTTGCTTTCCTGTATTTTTTCAAGATTTAAAGCAATTTCATTTATTCTGCTTTCTATGAGAGACTTGTTTTCTTTATCCAGAAGAGCAATCTCGTCTAAAAGTTTTCTCATCTTCCCCACTCGCTCTTTTAATAAATATTTTCCTTCCTCATCGTCAATACCCCCAACAAGTTCTTTTATCGAATGACATTCTTCACCAAGGGCGGAAGCCCTCTTTATTATTATCCCTCTTTCCTGCATTTTTTTAATTAACAAGTCTTCTTCATCTCCGCCGTTCAACATTTCCTTCAATTCAATTGTATTACGAAGTATTTTATCACAATCATCCAGCCTGATCCCAAGAAGATTTATTATTTCATCGTATGAATTTATTTTATTATTAACCAAATCCAAACTCCATTCATTATCTATTTATTAGAACCTCATCTATGTTCCCATCATGTTTAAAGCCGAGTTTGTAAGCATTGTTATCTGAGAACCCTGAAGTACCAGATTGTTTAATAATTCCTGCATTTTAGACAACTGTTGGCGATATTGGTTCTCTTTTAACGACAGTCGTGTTTCCATACTTTTAATTCTATTGTTGATCCCTGTTATCTGGGTATTTATTGTGCTCTTTGTATTATCAATGAGGGAACCGGTCGTAGAAGACGTGCTCTCAACAAACGGTTTTAGTAAAGATTCTATCTTTTTTGCAACGCCATTTGTAGCGTTAAATAAATTCTCAACCGCTTTGGGATTCGATTTAATAGCACTATCAAATGCAGAGGTATCGGACAAACTCACCTTTAAATTACTGTCCACGGTAATGCCTATCTTACGGAGGTAATTGGGTTCTCCTTCAGTAAGACCTGTCACCTTCTCAACCACTATCTGTAACAATTGTCTCCTTATATTAATAAAGGTTGTATTACCCGCAAGAGGCCCCCTGGTGAACTTTTCCGTATCAACACCAGACTTGTCTTTTATATGACTTGTCAGTGCGTTAAATTTTTCAAGAAAGTCATTAATTTTTGTTTTAATCGCGCTGGTATCCTGATTCACAGTGATTGTTGTAAACGTATTCTCCGTATAAGCGGAAACATTCGCTTGTTTTAAAGTATAGTTAATGCCATTTATGGTAAAATCGTTAGAGCTTTTTGAGATTTCATCACCGGAGCTTGTGCTATTAATAGTAAACTTGGCATCGGCACCTCCGCTGGCGGTTTGTCCACTGAATTTAAACGTATTCATCAGGAATGTTCCCGATACGTCTGCCAGGGTAATAGTATCAGAACTCCCTGTGCTTTTGGAATTCATTACCACTCTATCCAGCGATGTATCATAATATGCCGTTACGTTGGCATCTGAATTATTAATCCTGTTTATAACGCTATTCAAAGTATCCGTACTTGCATCCCATGAAATTTCTATTCCGTTAATCTTAAAACTCCCGGAGCCTGATACTGCCGTATCAAAATTTGCCTCTGACAAAAGTACATCCGCCTGAATACCGGTTACTGCAGTAGCGCTATTATAATCACCCGCTGCATTTCTCATTTTTACCTGAGTAAAAAACCCGCTCCCACCCGGAGTTTCCGATCCAGTAAAAGTCAAAGAACCGCTTGTCGTATCCTCTAAATAAAATGTATCTTCAGTACTATCATAATACATATTTGCCGCAGCATTCGTATTGACATCATCCATAAACGCCTGCACCGAAGCATATGTTGCCAAATCAGATGAAGTCCACCCATTAATCGTTACCGCTCCCGTTGGAGCAGTTCCAAATCCCGCATCACCAAAACTCTTTGTCACATCAATCGTTCCTGAACCCGGCGCAACCTTTGAACTGCTAACCACCGCTGCTTTAGTAATCAACCCGCTGGAACTTTGTACGGACGATCCGGAGGCCAACTGTTTAACGCGTATTTGATACGTCCCTGTAGCGGCATTGCTACCTGTAGTAGCAGACACTTCTTTGCTTTCACTGGTACTTACGCTTCTGGAATTATAGACAGAACTGTTATCCGCGCTGGCTAGATCTTTTGTTGGGTCGAGCAGACCTGAAATTTTTGAATTCAGGTCTGTATACAGGTCTATTTTACTATATAGTTTCGTCCTTTGGCTTTGCAAATCATATAGGGGTCTTTTCTCTAACGACATATATTGCGCAATTAACGAATTGAGTCCAGAATTCGAGCTATACGCTGATGTAAGAGAGGATAGTGCCATTTTAAATTCCCCTGATTTAAGAAAAAAACGCCAAAAACCGGCAAGCTAATATATGATTCCTATATGAAAATAACAATACATTATGCCTAATAAAATTTAAAGACAATTTCACTATTAATAGAAAAGGGGACGGGCATTGCTGCCCATCCCCGATAATACACCCTTTATTATCCGAAAAGCTGTAAGATTGACTGAGGCCCTGCATTCGCCTGCGCCAACATAGCGCTTGCAGTCTGTTGTAATATCTGCAGCTTTGTTGACTGCAACTGCTCGTATGCCATGTCCGCATCCTCAATACGGCTCCTAGCCGCCTCGGTATTAGTCCTCGCTACCGTTAAACTGGTTTCCTGATAGGTCAGCCTGTTCACTACTGCACCAATGTAACTCAACCCTTCTGATACATCCGCAATGGCGGTATCTATATTGCTCATCAATGCCTGCGCGGACGCCGAAGAAGTAACCGCCCTGCCCGCCGTCGCAACACTTACCCGCAATCCATCAGACTTATAGTTTGTATTGCCGCCATCAAAGCTTACATTGTCTTTCGCTAACAAGTCAAACTTCAACACATCATTGGTGCTGCTTGCCCCTGCGCCAATCTGGAATTTAAACTGCACACTACTTGCCGCTCCCGTAGTAGAATTCCCCGTACCAAATATTGACTTGGAGTTCCATGTGGACTGGGTAACTTCGAGATCAATTTGTGTTGCCAATGCTTTGAGTTCCGACTGAATAGCGTTACGTTCTGCACTCCCTAACGAATCGTCTGCCGCCTGCGTCGCCTTTGTCTTCATCTGTGTTAAAATATCGAGGATGTTATTCAGATGGCCTTCCGCAACCGACATAAGATTCTTGGCAGAACCTATGTTCGCAAGTGCCTGTCCAAGCCCTTGTGAACGGGCATTGAATTTCTTGGCAATCGTAAAACCCGCGGCATCGTCGGCGGCATTATTAATTCTTTTGCCCGTCGCAAGCCTTAATTGCGAAACCGACAGTTGCGTGTTAATATCATTTAACGATCGCAACGCATTCAACGCATTAATGTTTGTA
>NZ_CAADGZ010000035.1:0-29042 GCF_900696675.1 uncultured Candidatus Kuenenia sp.
TTGGGAACGCAATTGCACTGGAAACTTTGTTTCCAGTGAGGGTCTGACTTGACAAATTACAAACTGTCTTAACCCTGTGATTTTATTCCCTATCTATCAGCAAACAGGCGAGAAACCGGAGTTTCTCAAACAAATGCATTCCCAAACAGATACTTCACTATGTTCAGTACAAGGTTTGGGAACGAGTATTTTTGTTTTTTAAAAAAACTAAAGTGTTACATTTGTTTAGAATTTCAAATCATTTTGTCATTAGAATTTGTTTCGTGTTTCGTGTTTCGTGCTTGGGAACGAGCGTTTTTAAATGCAAGAAAAAAACCATTTTTTTAAAAAATAAATGCTTTTGACTATATATAGCAACAAAAAATCATTACATATTCTATCAATCGTCATTCTTTCCACCGTTTCAATTCTCACGTATTTAAATTGTCTGCCAAACCAGTTTGTTTACGATGACAATTCTACCATTATAGATAACCATTTTATTGAAGACTGGCGGAATCTTTCCGCCTTATTTACCCACGATTATTTTGCCCGCTCCGGAGAGCTGACATACAGGCCGGTAGTGACTCTTTCTTATTTTGTGGACTATTCACTCTGGCAATCCCGCCCAATGGGTTATCACATCACAAACGTAGTATCACACACAATAAATTCGGTGCTGGTGTATTTTCTTATATGCTGTTTGGGCAGATGCTTTTTCCCCGTCAAATACCCCGCTTCTCAGTATATAGAGGGCAGTGCATCATACATCAATCATGCATTTTTAGCTGCCCTGTTGTTCATAATGCACCCCATTGTAAACGAAACGGTTAACGCAATAAGTTATAGAGAAGACCTGCTTGCAACCAATTTTGCACTGCTCTCCTTTTTGCTTTTTCTGCTCTCTGACAAAAAAACGTCTTCTCTCGCATACCCTGAGAAAACAAAAGACCGTCGCCGGATATTCTTTACTGAAATGGCGCCAATGCCTGCAATCAAACATTGTATTCCTGTTTATATTGCGGCAATGACAACCTATTTCCTGGCATTGCTTTCCAAGGAATCTGCCATTGTGCTGCCGGGATTAATCTTTTCCTTTTGCTTCCTTTTCAAAGAACGCACGGTAAACATCCCCTCTCCATCCCTGGAAAAAGAACCAGGCGCTTTCCATATCAACCGCTGTGCAGGTCCCACCGAAGATGCCCAAAACAACTCCTCAAAACCCGGGTATTGGAAAAACAGGGCGTGCCTTTTCTTCAGGGCTTTTGCAAAAATAGCCGTATCTCCTCATTTCATAAGCTATATAGGGATCAGCATTATGTATCTCATCCTCAGATTTATCGTATTTCGTAATATCCATGAGAATATCGAATATCCCGGTAATAGTTTCCTGACGGCCTTGTTTACATCAACAAAAGTAACAGGCAGATACATTTCCAATATCTTTATACCTTTTAATCTTAATGTGGACTACCATGTCTTACCCATTAAATCGCCTCTGTCGGTTGCCTTTATTGTGCCATTTTTATTTTTAACAACTCTTATTGTTATCATTCTCCGTTTAAAAAGAAAATGCATATTTCAAACCTTCAAACCGCAGCAATGTGATAAAAATAGCGCAACATTTCGACAGGAAAGATTTTATTTCATATTGTTTGGGATATTGTGGTTTTTTATTTCCCTCCTTCCTGTCATAAACATTATTCCGTTAAGCAATCTTATGGCAGACCGCTATCTTTATTTGCCATTCATAGGATGTTGTATAGTTTTTTCAACGGCAATTACACATCAAAAGAAAGCGATTAAATACTCTTTCATCATTCCGGTTTTAATAGTTTGTGCGATCATCACAATCACCCGGAACAGACATTGGGAAAATGAATTTACACTGTGGTACAATTCCGCTCAAAATCCACTCTGCAGCTTTACTACCTATAATAATCTTGGCACGCAGTATAATAAAAAAGATGACCCGGATACCGCCCTTATGTATTACCGCAAAGCAATAGAAAAATCACAGGAAACCGGATTTACCCGTTATGCTACGGTGCACTACAATATGGGGAATGCTTACAAAAAAAAGAATCAGTTGCCCCAGGCAATTTCTTCTTACAAAAAAGCACTCCAAATAAAACAGGATTACAAACAAGCGCATAACAACCTTGGGAAGATTTATTTTGAGATGGAACAATATGACGATGCGTTTGAGGAATACAATACGGCTTTGGCAATCGACCCCGGTTTTGCCGATGCACATAATAATTTAGGCGTATTGTATAACAAAAGAGGCATGGATGAAGATGCGATTGCCGCGTACAAGAAGGCGGTTGCCGCAGACCCATTAAACAGTGACGCATATTACAATCTGGGCAATGTTTATGAATCAAAAAACCAATTCGAACTTGCCGTGGAGGCATATCAATCCGCACTGGCGATTGACCAGGCGCTGGCATATGCCCACAACAATCTTGGTGCTCTTTATGACAAAAAAGGTATCCTTGATAAGGCGATAGAAGAATATCGTCAGGCAATAAAATATGACCCCTTGTATCCTTATGCCCACAACAACCTTGGCGCCTCCCTCGCAAAAAAAGGCGACATGGATAGTGCGCTGTCAGAGTTTCAGGAGGCAGTTCATTTACTTCCCGATAATCCCGATTTTCGTTTTAATCTTGGGTACGTATTTCTCAGGATGGGAAATAATGCCCTCGCATTACAAGCATTTGAAGAAACCATTCGTATTAAACCTTCTCACACAGAAGCACTTTTCCGTGCAGGGGTTATACATTACGAACAAGGCAATAAAGATAGGGCAGAAACGTTGTTGAAAGAAGCGATTGCGATTAGCCCGGGGCATTTAAAAATAAAAAAATACCTGGAAATGATTGAAAACAGGTAGGAATACGAAGTACGAGTTATGAGCTACAAAGTACGATTTAAAAATCACAAGTCCCAAGTCGTAAATTAATAAAAAAGGAAGCCACCGATTACACAGACTTCGTCGTGAGCTCTGTAGAACGATTGCACAGATTAAAAAAATCGTAAAATCGTACTTCGTATTCTGGTTTAAACCTCCAGATATTTCCCTATTTTACGGTATCTGTTGTATCTGTCTTCTATAAGTTTGTCGGTAGGGATAGTTTTTAACTGATGCAGATATTTAAGCAGAAACGATTTCATTGTCGAGGCAGTCTTTTCGGGGTCTTTATGGGCAGCGCCGGATGGTTCAGGTATGATTTCATCCGCAATGCACAAATTCAATAAATCCTTGGCAGTTAAGTGTAGTTTTTTAGCAGCTTCCGGCGCCATTTCTCCATTTTTCCATAATATTGCGGCACATCCCTCTGGGGAAATAACGGAATAGTAGGCATATTCGAGAATTGCAAATATATCGCCAATTCCGATTCCTAATGCCCCTCCGCTGCCGCCTTCGCCGATAACGATATTTATTATAGGCGTTCTCAGCCGGGACATCTCATAAATACTCTCTGCAATAGCATGTGCCTGCCCCCTTTCTTCCGCTCCAATATCAGGATTTGCCCCCGGGGTATCTATTAAAGTAATAACAGGTAATTTAAACTTTTCCGCAAGCTTCATCTTTTGCAATGACTTCCGGTATCCTTCAGGATTTGGCATGCCAAAATTACACGCAATACGTTCCTTTGTGCTTTTCCCCTTTCGGTGTCCTACGATTAACACCTTTTCCTCATCAATCTTGCCAAAACCGCAAACCATTGCCTTATCATCGCCAAATCGTTTATCCCCATGGAGTTCAACAAAGTCTTCCACGATAAAATTTATATAGTCTGTTGACAGTGGGCGTAAGGGATGCCGTGCGATTTTAACGATATCATAAGGGGTTAATTTAGCAAAGATTTCCTTTTGTATCTGTTCTTGCTCTTCCCTTAAGTAGCGTAATTCATCGTCATGCTCTGATTCGCCTTTTAAAGAGGCATTTTCTAAATCTTCTATACGATGTTCAAGTTCCAGAATCATATTCTCGAGTTCTGCTATTGATCTTTCACCAAAAGCTGCTTTTCCCATAATATTTACACCAAATAAAAAAATAATGAAAGGTTTCCCTGATTCGTTTGAAATTATTTAAAAGTCCTATTTCCGCAAAACAAACAATAATTTATATCATTTTTTTCTGGTGAAGCAAGTTTTATGAATGCCCTTACGGCAGGGAAGGTATTTCTTTGGAAGTTAATTTGCCGCAAAAAGCGAATTACGAATTACGAATTACGAGGTATGATTTAAAATCCCAAGTCCCAAATTCCAAATCGTACTTCGTAGTTATTCCCGCAATTGGCCGTTTCCAAAAACCACAAATTTATAGGAGGTAAGTTCTGCAAGTCCCATTGGCCCTCTGGCGTGGAGTTTATCCGTGCTAATGCCAATTTCAGCCCCCATGCCAAACTCATAGCCATCGGTAAAACGGGTAGAGGCGTTGACGTATACCGCTGCGGCGTCTACCTCGCCGGTAAATTGCAGGGCATTACTATAATTGGTAGTGATGATTGCCTCTGAATGACCTGAACCGTATTTTGTTATATGAGAAATAGCGTCATCTATTGAATCCACTACTTTTATGTTTAACACCATATCCAGGTATTCATTATGATAATCTTCGTCCGTTGCCGGTTTTATCGTATCTAAAAAGGTACATGTTTTTTTGCAACCCAGCAATTGCACGCCGGAATCAACTAATCTTTTCGCTATTTTTGGCAAAAAAACGGGAGCGATATTTTCATGCACCAGCATCGTCTCCATTGCATTACAGGTTGCAGGCCGCTGAACCTTGGCATTGAAACAAACCTCTTCGGCAATTTTCAGATCGGCAAATTCATCCACGTAGGTATGGCAAACGCCTTTATAGTGTTTTATAACAGGGATGGTCGATTTTTCAACGACGGTACGGATGAGTGCTTCTCCGCCACGAGGAATGACGACGTCAACATATTTGTCAGACGTAAGTAAATAATCAATCGCCTCCCTCTCTGTAATTTCGACAAGCTGTATGCCGTTTTTATCGAGTCCTGCCTTTTCCAAAGCGGCAGTAAGTATTTTATACAGCGCAATATTAGAATGAATCGCCTCTTTCCCACCCCTTAATATAACGGCATTTCCTGCTTTCAGACACAATGCCGCAGCATCGGCGGTCACATTAGGCCGTGATTCATAAATAATAACAATTACGCCGATTGGTGTGCGTATTTTTTTTATCTGCAAACCATTTGGCCGTGTATGCCCATGAATAATTTCTCCTACAGGGTCGGCAAGATGAATGATTTGCCTTACACCGTCAGCCATTGCGTTGATACGTTTATCGGTCAGGGATAGGCGGTCAATCATCGCTTCTGACAGTCCGGCTTGTTTTGCGGCGAGCACATCTTTTTTATTTTCCGTTAGAATGAAATCCGCAGAGGAATTTATGCCTTCCGCAATATAATCAAGTGCAGTATTTTTTAACGCTGTGCTTGCCGTAGCAATACGCCGCGAAGCGCTTTTCGCATCTCTAACGATTTGATTTATATAATTTTCTATATTCATAATAGTAGGTAATCAGATAATATGCGGCGGTAACAAGAATTATCATGGCAGGAAGCTGCCATGGAAAAGACCCGTCGAAGAGGAATGATTTCCACCGGTTTGGGGCAGTTGCAGCAACGGGCTTTTTTCCGGGGACGCTTTTTATATTAAAACGATACTTATCATAAAAAACCTCTCCAGGCGCAAAATATCCTAATTGTTCACGCGCTTCTTTTTCAATACGGAGAGGGTCTTTCTGTAAAGAGGAATACTCGCTCTCGAGACTGTCGTTTTCCAATCTTAATTGTACCACATGTCCCTCAAGAATCCTTTTTGTTTCTAACATACGAAATCTTTCCTGACGGGCATGCGTAATTAGGTAGGAGAAGAGTACTACGACAAATGAGGTGACAAGGGTAATCAGGATGTATTTGCCGAAATAAAAGGGTTTTTCCTCTCTTTTCTCACAAAAAAGATTTCCCCGAAAATGATTGCCATGCTCTATACCTGTTTTTGCAGTCTGCATAATTTACCTCCATATATTGCGTTATCCGAGAGGTCTTCTTCTATACGTAAAAGTTGATTGTATTTGCATATACGATCCGTCCTGCTTAGTGAACCGGTTTTTATTTGGCCGGCATTGGTGGCTACTGCTATGTCTGCGATGGTGTAATCTTCTGTTTCGCCTGACCGATGAGAAATGACGACTGAGTAGCCATTCGTCTTTGCCAGTTCAATTGCATCTAACGTTTCTGTTAAAGTGCCAATTTGGTTGACCTTGATTAAAATGGAATTGGCTACGCCTCTTTCAATTCCCTTTGCCAGGATTTCCGTATTTGTAACGAATATGTCGTCTCCTACGATTTGAACCTTTTTTCCCAGTTGATTGGTAAGTTTAACCCAACCATCCCAATCGTCCTCCGCCAAACCATCCTCAATGCTGCAAATAGGATACTTATTCAAAAATTCCGTGTAAAGGGCGATGATTTCATCGCTTGTTTTTTTCTTGCAACCCTCTGTGCGCAATACGTATTTTCCTTCCTGATAAAATTCACTGGCAGCAGAGTCTAACGCAAGATAAACATCTTTTCCCGCACTATACCCGGCGTCTTTAATCGCCTGAAGAATCAAATCAATCGCCTCTTCATTAGTTTTCAAATTCGGAGCAAAACCGCCCTCATCTCCAACATTAGTGTTGTATCCATTTGATTTTAAAACAGAGCGAAGGGTATGAAATATTTCTGCGCCGGTGCGCAAGGCGTTCGCAAAGCTGTCCGCATTTACCGGCACAATCATAAACTCCTGTATATCAAGATTGTTGTCGGCATGTTTGCCGCCATTCAGGATATTCATCATGGGGACGGGCAAAACCTTTGCATTCGTACCGCCAATATACCGGTATAGGGGAACCCCCAATGCATTAGCAGCCGCTTTTGCCGTTGCAAGCGAAACGCCTAAAATAGCATTTGCCCCGAGTTTCTCTTTGTTTTTGGTGCCATCTAATTGTATTAACAGGTTGTCAATCTCTACCTGGCGGGTTGCATCCATTCCTTCGAGTTTATGAGAAATAATTTCATTTACGTTTTTAACCGCAGTCTGAACCCCTTTGCCCATAAATCGTGAAGGTTTATCAGTATCTCTCAGTTCCAGGGCCTCCCTTTTTCCTGTGGAAGCTCCGGAAGGCACGGCGGCACGGCCCATAATTCCATTCTTCAAAATCACATCGACTTCTACGGTAGGATTTCCCCTTGAATCCAAAATCTCTCTTGCTTTAATACTATAAATAATGGTCAATTGACAGCTCCTGTTTTATATGTATATCATTGATAGAATGTAAGTTACGAACTTTAAAAAAACATGAATTCCTCTATAGCACATTTTTTGGCTGATGTCAAATATATTCTGTTAGACTGCTGTTCTAATCATTTTATATATATCTTATACGTGGAAAACATGCGCTAAATTGTATCAATTTCGTTTTTTGAAAAATTCCAATAATAACGATATTTGCCGCACGGTGTAGGGGTGAAGCATTTGGCCGTTTGAGCATGAACGCATGTCTGCCCGTTATAGCAAATGCTTCGTCCCTACGGTTTCAAAAAACCTGCTATCAGAGAGAAACAAAAATACTTTGATAAAAACCTAAATCAGTGCCCATTTTTGCCGATATCAAAACTAGCGTTGCACCACAATAAACGTATACGGTTCTGAGAGAATAAAGTTTTGAATAACGATACAATGAAGATATAATTTTTAATGGCGGCAAAATTTAACTAAAAATGATATTAAACGCGCCTTTTATTTGTTCTGTACAGTGCGAAATTTAAATCTACAAACTTAAAAAAACATTTTTGAATATTAAGGAAGGTACTATGGATAGAATAACGAGCGACCCCTCCATGCTGAAAAGTATTGGCTTGAAGCGTTACGAAGCGAATAAGCCGGTAAAAAACAGAGAGAAAGAGGGGAATACCAGTTCCGAAAAACAAGACGCCGTTAGCATTTCTCAGGAGTCCAGGATTTTTAGCGAAAAAATTGAAAATCTGAAAGCAATCGTTAAAAACGAAGTATCGGATACAAGGTCTGCAAAATTAGTGGAAGTAAAAGAAAAACTGGAAACAGGGTTTTATGAAAAAGAGGAAATATCAGAAGAAGTGGCGGATAAAATAATAGCTGCATTCAAAAACAAGGCATAAAAAACTTTTTGCCAAATACAAAAACTGCGGTAGTCATCTCCCGGCACCCTTCCGAATCCATTTTAAACATGTTTTTACTTTCTCGTAAATCCCGGAGTGGTAATAAGAGCCTGCTAATTTGTATTAACTACAAATGATCGGGCTTTTTTTATTTATTTTAAAACAAACTTAATACTGATAATCCCTTTAATAAAAAGATGCCCCTTAAAAATGTTAAAAAAAACTTATACATCATTAATATTCACTATTACTTTTTTTATCTTTTCAGCGCAAACCTTGCCTGCGCAGGAACAAAAATATAAGGTTGTTATCTTTCCCTTTGTGTATAACCTTGGATCAGAGGGTCAAATTGCAGGGGTGGAACGTATTATACAAAGCGAGTTCATCCGGTCTGGTCTTTTTAGCGTAATAGACCAGAAACGTACTTACCATTATGTGAGAAAAACTGTTTTGCATAATTTCTACAAGATTGACAACGTGGAAAAAGGTTCAAACTTTAGTAATAAAGATATTATAGACCTTTTTTTTAGTTTTGAGTGGGAAAAAGTAGTAAAAATGACAAAGCAATTAAATGCAGATTTCGGGATAAAAGGCAGTCTTTCCCAATTTGGCGAGGGATACCGGGCAGATATCGAAGTGATAAATGCAAAGGAAATAGAAACAGTAAGACTGCAGGAGATGAAGGATAAAACGGTGGGTGCATTGGTGGGGGAATGCGAGTCAGCGGAGAAAATTCCGGAAATGTTTGAAAAACTTGTGCAGCAAATCACAAGACTTTGCCTTTCAGACAAAGTAATGGAAACTGCCGAAGATATCATAGAAAGTTACTATCAGGGAAAATTCACATATCAGGAAACGGAAAACAAATTACTGGAACTTGTTTCTGATATGCCGGAAGAGTTTGTTCTGCAATATACGTTATTTTCCCATTATCTGGAGAATCCTGAAAAAATCGACCGTTTAATAAAAACGGGAGAAAAGGCAATACATTTATTTGATTCAGGCAATGAAGAACATATAAGGTACATGTCCTTTTTAGGGTTAGACCTCTTTCACGAACTTGCCAATGCCTATGTTATTGCCGGTAGCTTTTCAAAAGCAATAACAGTCTACAATCATGCATTAACAATATACCCAATGAACCATGCTAAATATTTTAAACAGTTGGGAGTGTTGTATCTACTGGAGGACAAAGGAGAGGCATCCATGGATGCTTTTAAAAAAGTGCTGAATATCGACCCGGCGGATTTTGAATCCAATTTTACCATAGCTGCCCTCTATGAAGCAAAAAAGAACACGGCAAAGGCCCTCGAACAATACCGGAATTGTGTTAAATATGCGACAAACCCAACCGACAGGTCGAAAGTATTAGAGGCAATTAAAAAACTGGAGGCGAAAGAACCCTTGCGTTAACCTTGAATAATAACTAAAGCGCTAACAGTTTATATTCTTTAAAAAGTAAAAGTGCTCGTTCCCAAGCTCCGGCTTGGGAACGTAAATGCATTGGAAGCTCCCGCTTCCCTTTCGTCATAATTATTCAGTTTAAACTTTGTATGTGGACTAAATGGGTAAGATGAAGCACCGAAAGATATTTTTAAATATCATCGGTAGCATTTTTCATTCTTTTTTTCCAGGCGAAGCTGGAGCTTCTCAAACAATTGCGTTCCCAAGCCGGAGCTTGGGAACGAGAGTATTATTTGAAATGCTAAACGAGAGCATCTTTCGTATTTCGTGCTTGTTTAGTTCTGGCTATGCTAGCTTAGGATAAATAGCTCCGTCAGGAGCAACCTGTAAAATGAATGATTGACAGGGAGACTGCTTGCTCCTACGGTAGAGAGATGCAATATTTTGCGCTCTATTAGGTGATACGTTTTCCAAAAAACTAAAGTGTTACCTAAAGCAACATTTTATTCTTACGTCCAGCACAAAAATTGGCAGTGCATTAACCCAGTCATGGTTGTTTCTTTGTAGTGCTATTCCCAAAGGTTCATCAAAAAATCCTTCATAACCTCTACCTGTTCTTCAGGTGTTCCGGGAATATATTCCTGAAATTCTCCTTCTCTGAAAAATTTAGGCATTTTTGTTCCCGGCTGAATCGATTGCGGGTCTAAAAGCCATTTCTTAATCCACTCCGGCTTGAGCCGTGTCTTTGCAAGCATTAGATCAGGCGCCCAGTCTGCGGGCTCCCCTTCCGGCATTTTACTGCCTCTGATATGGCATTGCAGGCAATGAACATTTTCAGATTCGAATAGCTTTTTCGCAGCTTCGAGATACCCGGGAAATGCCAGTTCTTTTTTTTCTATATATCCCTTTTTTGTTTCTTCGATATATTCATATGGGTATTGTTCCTCATCTTTTGCGGCGAGAAATATTGCCAGTTTGGTTGCCTCTTCTGCTGACATGCCAAACATCGCCATTTTTACATCGAGCCATGGCCTGAGATCAAAGGGTTCTTTTAAAAATGAAAATGTCCACTCGCATTGCACCTTCTTACCTTCACCGTATAATAATGGTGGTACAAAGACCCGTGCCTCTTCAGGCATGATGCCTCCTTCTTCCACATGATATGCTATAATACGGCTCGCCAGTTCAATTTCCGTTACTCTGTCCTGTTTTGCAACATCCTCTGCTGCAATAAATACCACATCACCGGCTTTGTGCCCGT
Source organism: uncultured Candidatus Kuenenia sp. (assembly GCF_900696675.1). NCBI lineage: Bacteria > Pseudomonadati > Planctomycetota > Candidatus Brocadiia > Candidatus Brocadiales > Candidatus Brocadiaceae > Candidatus Kuenenia > uncultured Candidatus Kuenenia sp. The sequence goes on from NZ_CAADGZ010000035.1 coordinate 10,873, forward strand.
AGCGCTCGTTATCTTCCATTAATTGAAAATAAACGCCGTCATCCTCTTCTATTTTTACCATTCCCGAAAGTTCTATACCATCGTTAAGATATATTCTGTCCAAATCAAACTGATGGCATCCGGAGCAATTGTATTTGTTTATAATCATCCTGCCTTCCGCAATTACCTTTTGTCTCTCAGATAACGACGCAACATATTTCTCCGGCAATTTTTCATCCCTTAATCCTGAAAGAAAGATGACCAACGCTTTTATCTGTTCCACGGACAATCTAAAGTCTGGCATCTTCAGCCGGTCTTCCGGCTTTTTATACTTCCCTTCGTCAAACTGTCTTGGGTGCTGCAATTTTGCCTGCAACCATGCCCTTCTTGCCTCGCCAATGTTTTCCGTATAATGTTTCAGCCCTGCCTCGCCAAGTATCTTTTTTTCCAAAAGCCCGAAATCGAATAAGGGTATGTGTTTCGATCCGATATCGGACAATTCTGCGCCAATTTTGCCAAGTCCTTCCATGCCCTTAATTTCATGGCATCCAAAACAGCCATATCTTTTGATTAAAGCCTCGCCCGTGCGCGCCTTGTTTTTGTCTGTTAACCATTCAATATTCTTAGTTTCATCATCGTCAGAAGGTTGTTTTGTTTTGCCTATTAAATATCCGGCGATGAGGCGGGCATTTACGTCGTCTATCCTGAAATTTGGCATCCTTGTAAGTGGTTCTTTACTTTTTGGATTGAGTATCCATTCAACCAGATACATATCGCGCATCTTTGCGCCAGTCTTTGCCAGATTGGGGGCAAACGTTCTTTCCGCCCCTTCTTCATAACTATGGCATGCCAAACAGCCTGTTTGTTCAAAAAGGAAATCGCCACGTTCGTACTCTTCCTCGGTAAGCCGGATTATTTCGTCATTATCGTCTTCCGCATTGTCAGCGTGTTGCCATAGATATGCTGCTATTGCACGGGATTCTTCTTCGGACAATTTAAAGTCCGGCATTCGGGTGGTTGGCCTGAAAGCCTTTGGATCTCTTATCCAGTCAGTTAACCATCCGGGTTTTACCTTGTTTTTAATATTACGCAAACCGGGACCTATAATTCTGTCCTTATACTCTCCAAAACCTTCTGTATCATGGCAACCATAACAACCAAGTTCCCCGAATAACTTTTTCCCTTCCCAAAGTACCTCTGCCCCCTTTACTTCCCTTACACCATTATGGCATCTGATGCATGAGGCCTGCGCAACGACACCGCGGTATATTGGAGTAAGCCAGTATTCAACCTCTCCGTGCGCTTTTTTCACCCCTGATGTTGCGCTTGATTGTCCTTCGTGGCATAAAACGCAGCCAAATTTTTCAGGCGGGTGATTTCCCAGATATAATTGTCTGTCGGGATGGCTTGCATATGGCTGTTCTTCTGAAACACTTTCAGGTTTATCTATGCCGGGGTGGCAGGACATGCATCGATCAACTATATTTATATCTTCCAGATAGGTTTGGTATACCTGGAGACCTGTACGTGCTGTTTTGAATTTATTTAATTTGTTTTTGCTATACGCTACTCCCGAAGTGTATGAATCTAATTCATTTGTATAAGTTATAACATCTTTTTTCAATTCTCCCTGCCTTGTCCTGATTAATGCAAGCCGGTTTTCAGCCACCTTCCGTTTCATGGCACGTTCTTCATTTTCTTTTTCCAGCGCAGCTATTTCTTCTTTCAATTGTTCATTCTGCGTTTTCCCATAAAGGTATTCTTTCTCAGAGATTTTATTTCGTGCCACCACGGACAGAAATTTCAATGACTCGACTTCCTGTCCGGCGCGCTTTTCTTCGGTTAACAGGTTTTGATACTCCTTCTGTACTGCTGGAGCAATGAAGGCATCCTGTGCATGTTTCAGGTTTTCTTTTGCCTCCGTATATTTTTTTTGTACTTCGGGACTCTCGAAAATGGCGACTGACTTTGTGTATTCTTCCCCTGCTTTTTCATATTCCAACTGATAAAATTTCTTTTGATATTTTTTCCATGGCCGTCTGTCAACTACTTCATTCACTACTGCCCACAAGGCAACTGCAGCAAGGATAAAGCTTACAACCGCAAACGCCGCCGAATAGGACTTTTCCTCTTCTCTCTTTTCTTTTTTTCGTACTTTTCCGGTTTCCATAATCACACGTAAATAATAGAAAATTATATGTTAAACCAGGGGGTCACCCAGGTATATTTTATGTGAAACACCAATCGCAGGCATACTTTTATCGGAAGCGCCATCATGCAGAGAAAGAGGAAGGCAACGATTGTATATCTAATGAACCCGAGCTTCTCTATAGCCAAACTTTTTCTGCGTTTTAAAAACCGGTAGGGGAAGGATATCCCCAAATAAAAATAACCAAACAACACTAACCCGCCAAGCATAAAGCCCGGCAAAGAATTCGACCTGATCCCTATAAGGCTGGTCAGATCATAATTTGTTTCCGCAACAACCCGATGTGGGTCCCACTCATGCCATGGCCAAAACCACAACCAGCCTGGTCCACGCATAAACACCCCGACGATGATCAGCAATATCCATAAGACGTGAAACCCAAAGCAAAAGGTCAGCATCGCAAATTTTCTTTCTTTAAAGGTATAATAACCATTCCCCTTTGGATTACTATCCACATAGGGAATGACCATTAACCCGGCAATTATCAGCATCGGGAAAATAACGCCGGCAATCCATGGGTCAAAATAAACAAGCATTTCCTGCAATCCCAGAAAATACCAGGGTGCCTTTGCAGGATTTGGAGTCATGGTAGGGTCTGAAATTTCTTCAAGGGGAGCGTCAAACAGGACAGACCAGACGATGAGTATGATTGTGCAAATAATAGCCGCCAGGAACTCTTTTCTTATCAAGAATGGCCATGTGGCTATTTCATCTTCCGATATATCAATATCTTTTTCCCTGGCAGACGTCTTGCCTTTTATAAAGGCAAGGGCGCGATGCCGGTCTTTCTTTTCTTTATTTTCCTCGCTATTACTCATATCTGTTTCGTAAAAAGGTCTTCAATCTGTTTTTGCCGCTGTTACATTTTTTGCAACACTTTAGTTTTTTGAAAAATTCCAATAATAGCGATGTTTGTCGCATAGGGTAGGGGCGAAGCATTTGCCCGTTTGGGTATGAATGTATTTATGACAATTTACGGCAAATGCTTCGCCCCTGCTTTTTTTTGCAGTGATCAGCCAACGTATTTTTATAGAAATATTACCCCTCTGAATAGGCGAAGCGTTTCATGGTAATTGCCCTTGTGGGGCAACGTTTAACGCACAATCCGCACCGGATACACTTTTCTTCATCTATTATCATTGCGGCATCCCATTCTTCGGGGATGTTTTCTTCATTGCGTAAGGAATCTGGCAACGAAATATTTTCACGCGAAACCATCGATATGCAATTGTAAGGGCAAACATCGATGCAACCGCCGCATAATATGCACTTCTCATCGATAAATATATTGTAATGACAAAGCAGGCAGCGATTTGCCTCTTTCAGGGTATTCTCCATGGAAAATCCCAGTTCTGATTCGGCGTCTAAGCAGCCTCTTTTGTCCAGGGGAAGCGATTCCTGCTTTTGTCTGGGAGCTACTTCATAATCGGAGACTCTTTTTGAAGGGCTTTGGTGTTTATAATAAAATTGATAATCTCCCTTTTCCTGTCCGGTCAAAAAAGTATGTATCGAACCTGCCGCCTTTCTTCCGTCAGCAATCACCTCAATTACATTGCGGGGTCCCGTCACGCAGTCTCCGCCTGCAAATACCCCTTTCCGTGACGTCATGCCTGTTTCATCAATTAAAGGCATCCCCCATTTGTTGACCTTTACGCCCAGTCGTTCTGAAAGGAATACAATATCCGGCGCCTGCCCGATGGCGGGGATAACCAAATCTACAGGTATGGTAAAATTGCTCCCTTCAATAACCTCCGGTCTGCGGCGTCCGGATTCATCGGGTTTGCCAGGTTCATTCCTTACACATTCTATATGCGTAACTTTTCCGTCTTTTCCAATCAGCCTGACAGGAGAAGTCAGGCAAAGCATTTCAATGCCCTCTTCTTCCGCCATTTGAACCTCCATCTCGCCCGCCGGCATTTCTTCCCTGGTTCTCCGATACACAATCGATGCCTTTCCGGCATCCAGCCTTAGAGATGTACGTGCGCAATCGATAGCTGTGAAGCCGCCCCCGATCACCACCACGCTTTTCGGAACGTTTTTTATTGTGCCAAGGTTGGTTTCTTTCATAAAGGAAACGCCATGTATTACCCCTTCCAGGTCTTCGCCGGGAATATCCATGCGGGATGATTTATGTGCGCCGGCGGCAATGTACACGGCGTCAAATGTCTGTAAGAGTTCCTCAAACTTTTCCGGCGTGTTTACCGGTGTGTTTATAAGGATTTCAACGCCAAACCCCTTTATCCATTGTAGCGTATTCTCTATTATGCTGCGCGGCAGACGATAGGGGGGGATTCCCACACTGAGCATGCCCCCTGCAACCGGCAGCGCTTCATATATAATAACATCGTGCCCCTTTACCGCTAAATCATGGGCTGCCGCAAGGCCGCATGGGCCTGAACCAATAATTGCGATGCGTTTGCCGGTTTTTTTAACGGCAACTTTTTTTTGGGGAAATGGATGAAGGGCAAAATCAGCGGCACTTCTTTTCAGAGTGCATATGGCAATGGGGCTGTCAATTGCTCCTCTCCTGCACGCGGTTTCGCAAGGATGGGTGCAAACCCTTCCGAGAATAGGGGGAAAGAGATTTGCCATAAAATTAAGGTTTAATGATGCATCGAAATTCTCCTCGGCAATAAGTTCTATATAATTCATTGCGGGAGTGTTGACGGGACATGCGTACTGGCAATTGATATTTTGCCGAAACCAATGATCATCTGTCTTGATAAGCGTGTATTCCATAGATCACTGTTCTCCTTTCCGGCGTTCCTCTTGTTTCAGCCTTCGATCGTTTCTGAATGCCTGCTGAAAGGTAATAAAGGAGAAGATACACAGCAAAAAGATCAATGCCACAATGGGGATGTTATCCGGTTTAGTTATAATAGCCCATATATTTTCCATAATTTGAAATCGATAAATAACACTATCAAAGCGGCCCTGATATGCCTCCGTCTTTGCGAATTCGCCAGAAATGCACCATCATAAATATGCTGATAATTAATGGAAGTCCTATGCAATGCCATACATACGCCCTTAATAACGCATTACTTCCAACCAGCGAACCGCCCAGAAGGGCAAAACGTATATCATTGTGGGCGGTCATACCCAATTGTTCCCCGAAAGGTCCTTCATGGCCAAGCAATGGAGTGGAACGTGCCATGTTTGTTCCGACCGTAACAGCCCAGAAACCCAATTGATCCCATGTAAGCAAATAACCGGTAAAGCTCAGGAGAAGGGTAACCACCAGCAGAACAACGCCGACACACCAATTAAATTCTCTTGGCGGTTTATACGAACCCGTTGCAAAAACGCGAAACATATGCAGCCACACCGTAATTACCATTAAATGCGCTGCCCATCGATGCAGATTCCTCAGTAATGCCCCAAACGGCACCTGATATTCAAGATCTTTTATATCCCAATACGCATCATGTACCGTAGGCCGGTAATAAAACATCAATAGTACGCCGGTAACTGTAAGCGTTAAAAACAGGAAGAAGCTAATGCCCCCCATACACCATGTAAACTTAAATTGCGGTGCGTGTCGTTTTACCTTTGCGGGATGCAAATGGAGGAAAACATTGGAAATGACCTTTAACATCCTGTTTTTAGGCGTGTCTGAAAAACCATGCCGGAAAACAGACTCCCATACTTTTGACCGAAAGACGCTGTTGCGGACTGCACTAAAGAATCCTTCTTCTTTTAAAAGCCTTTTGTATTTTCTGAAAAATGTATCTTTCTGCGGATTTTCCATGGATTATACCTTTAAAAATGCCCCGGGTTTGTCCCATTCACCCCGTTCACCCCTGTATCGGGTGCTTTCATCGACAATGATCTGCCCGTCATCGCCCAATGCCACTTTAAATCGCTCCAGGGGCCTCGGCGCAGGGCCTTCAATGTTAATTCCATCAGGGGTAAAACCGCTGCCATGACATGGACATTTGAATTTCCCCTCGGAGGCCAACCAGTTCGGGGTACAGCCCAGGTGAGTACACTTTGCCTCAATGACATACAATGTATCATCTTCCTTGACTATCCAAATCCTGAATTGTTTTTTAAATTTTTCGCTTACGCCTGAAGCATATTGGGAGGGGAAACCGATTGAATAACGCGTGGGGGGTTCGAAGATAGTTCTGGGGAAAAAAAATCTGATAATTGAGCCGGTGATTGTGGCAGCAAATATACCTATAAAACCCCAGCCGGTAAAGTAGAGCAATTTTCTACGATTTACAGGAATTTCAGAATTTTTAACTGCTTCCAACATATTTCACCGGAATTATTTTAAAATACACTTAATGTAGTGTTTATTTAAAAGATTGAAAATTCCTGGAAGATTAAATTGAGAATCCGGAAGGAATTGTCAATATACTATCATTTCCGTCGGCAGCATTATTGTATAATGAATAATAAATGAGAAATTATGAAAGTCAACTGAATTTTCAAATATGGTTAAATTGACAAAATGGTTAAGTGGTTAAGTCGTTAAGTCGTTAGGTAGTTAAAACGATTTAACTGTTTGACCAATCAACGAATTAACGAATCAAGGTGTTGGCAATGCTACCTTTACCGGTACCGGTTGAATTGTGTTTTTAATGATCTCTTTTGAATTGACTATGTTTAATTTTTTAAAGAGGAAGTCAAATTTATCTTCAAGATCCTGTCCGATTTTTGCCCTGATATTTTCCGGTAAATCCCAGAATTTCTGCTTGAAAGGGCCGAATCCCATTTTTCTGGTTGTGTAGATAAACTGTTCTTCGGTCTGGCCTTCCTTCCATTCGCTGCGGCATTTGTCTTTGAGGAGTTCGTATATCTCTTTCTTAAAATCTGCGGGGAAGGCGCTGTTATCATAAATCATATTTTGAAATTCTGTGGCGAGATGCACTTCCGCCGTATCTGCTTCCGGAAATTTGCTGAACGCATCAGCAGGAAGCGTTGAAGCGCCATGCTGCACTGCCCCGCTCATGCCGTATTCATCCTTTGCAGTATTTGACAAGGTTTTTAAAGTGTCAAAATCCAGTTTCACGTTGGCAATGGTTCCGTCAGGAAGTACGACCCCTCCATGGGATGTGCCCGTCTGCACGCTGATTTTGCTGATGCCTTTTAATCCGCTGCCCTTTGTTTTTAAAGTGGCGTTGTATCCATCCATGAACGCACGCAGTTCTTCAATAGTGCTGTTCTTTTTTCCCACTTCGCCGATTTCTCCGCCAACGGATATCGTAATGCCCTTTGGTTCCAATGACCTGATATACGCGGTAAGTTCGGCGGCAAGTTCAAAATTGAGACGTTGCTGCCCGGCAAGATCGGGTTTGCTCAAATCGACCAGTGTAGAGGTATCGACGTCAATATTATAAAAACCTCCATCGATGGCCTCTTTTATGAGGTTTTTTACCGTAGCAAGCTCTGCTTCTTTGTCTGCCTGGTATTTCCGGAGAATAATCTGGAAGTGATCGCCCTGAATAAATACAGGGTATTCATGCCCTTCCCTGATAGCTGCCGCAAGGACAACCGCTGTGTATTCTGCAGGCCGCTGACCGGTATATCCGATTTCCGATCGTGCGATCTCAAATATTATTGCAGCCGCATTGTTTTTCTTTGCCGCACAAAACACAGCGCGGGCAACGTCATAGGTAAGTCCCCGAATGTTGATGGCCGGCACGGTGAAACCCTTGTATTCTCTCCGTCCCATCGCATCATAAAGCGATTGTATGGAAGATGACGCATTGCCAAGCGCATTACTGGCCGACCAGATTAGCCACCGTGAGATATCTTTCAGATTGCTGTCACTGTTGAAAACGGCATTGTAAACGATTTTATCTATCGTTTTTGTTCTTAACGCATCTTTATTGATTATAGAAACAGTTCCGTCTTTTTGAATATCGATAACGCCTTTGATATTATTGAATAGTTCTTCTTTTGTTGTGTATAGCATAAACAGTATACTCCCTTCCGTATATTTTTATTTATTTTTGAAATATCCTTCATATTTCTCCACGTCTTCTTTGCTCCCGATAATAAGAGGCGTTTTTTGGTGGAGTTGTTCCGCTTTTATTTCCATGATGGCAGTATCGCCGGTGGAAGCCTTGCCGCCTGCCTGTTCAACAATAAAGGCAAGTGGAGCTGCTTCATAGAGCAATCTGAGTTTTGATTTTGGTTTGTTCGGGTCTTTATAATCGGCAGGATACAGAAAGATGCCTCCATACAAAAGGGTTCTATGAAAATCTGCCACCAGGGAACCAATGTACCGGAGAGAATAAGGCTTTTGCCCCGTCTCAGGGGTTACCTTTTTCAGATCGTTAATATACTTACGTGTCCCTTCGTCCCATGTATTTGTGTTTCCCTCATTGATACTGTAAATCTTGCCTCTGGAAGGGATTTGAATGTTTTTGTGCGAGAGTAAAAACTCTCCGATGCCAGGGTCAAGCGTGAATCCATGGGAACCGTGTCCGGCAGTATATACCAGCATGGTGCTTGAACCATATACAATATAACCCGCGGCAACTTGCTCCACGCCCTTTCTCAGGCAATCCTCAAGTGTTCCATTGCCAGCAGTCGTTTTTCTTCGATAAATGGAAAATATGGTGCCTACGCTTACGTTTGCGTCAATGTTTGAAGATCCGTCAAGGGGGTCGAACATGAGCATGTATTTGCCTTTGGGATACTGGTCTGGTATCGGGATAATGTCTTCATTTTCTTCCGATGCCATAACACAAAGATGACCTCCATGATCCATGGATTTTATAATGACGTCATTGGCATACTCGTCTAGTTTTTTAACTTCTTCTCCATGGATATTTTCCTGTCCTGTGAGACCCAATATATCGGCAAGCCCGGCACGATTTACTTCCCGTGAAATGATCTTTGCGGCAATGGTTAAGTCCCACAGTAGCCCTGTTAGCTCGCCTGTGGCCTCAGGGTGATCCCGCTCTTGTTCAATTATATGTCTTTGTACGGTAATAATTTTACTTCCCGACATACTGCATGCCTCCCAACAAGATTACGTTTCAATTCAATGCTATTCCTTAATCTTCACAACCCCATAATTCTCACTGTCCGCCAAAAGGCAGACGTTTCTGCGATATTCTACATTCTTACTCGTTTATGTGTCAATGTTTTATCTTTTTGGCAACAAACGGAAGACGCATTTGTTTAGAATTTCAAATCATTTTGTCATTAGAATTTGTTTCGGATTTCGTGTTTCGGATTTCACCATTATCGGGTTGGCGTTGACAATGCAGATCAGAAATAAACAATAAGGGAGGTAAGAAACATGTGTTCATTGAGGTCAAAGCTGGTGCCCGATAGTCCAAAATCTTCGCCGTCAACGTCATTTGCCCATCTGAATTGGTAGGCGGCGTCAAGGCTGAATCGTTTCGTGGAAATGCCGCTTCCAACGCTAAAACCGTACACATTGGTAGGATTTCCAAGTGAGGGGCTGGGATCATAAAAAAGTCCCCCGAGAAGAGGAATGATGGTTTTTTTGCGGAAAATCAAATATTCCTTACCGGTACTGATGGCAAAGGTGTCATCAATATCTCTGTCTGTGGATGCGCCTTCCAGTGGACGTGATGTATTGCCCTCTTCGTCTTTCTGCTCAAATGTTGACCAGTATGCCGACGGATATTTTGGGCGTGACAAGTACTGACAGCGCGGGCGTTAACGCCCCGATGCCGCCTTTTGATTCAAATTGTATCGTTTGCATGTAATTTAATGACGGCGGGGATGGGTCATCAATGGACATGCTAAGGTCCACGTCCATGTGGAAATCATAAATCTGCTGATAGTTTAACGCCGCAACCATGTTTTTCCCGAAGACCCTGAAAGGATACGCAGCGCTGGCGTAATTCAAATCGCCACGCGATACGGATTCATTGTCAAGGGTGAGTCCGGTAAGCCCCGGATCAAAATCCTGATCCGTTGCCAGAAAAGAACCCACTATGGAGATTTCCGGCTTTTACAACTGTGTCAGGGCGCCGGGATTCCTTGAGGCGGCAGTAGCGCCGTCCACGACGGCTATAAAGGCGCTTCCCTGTGCAATAGCCCTTGCGCCCGAACCGGTGGGCAGCGGAACCGAGTTAATATTTGGAGGCGATAGGGAAAATTGTGCAAAGGCTGCCCGTGATAATGGCAGAGACAGGAAGATGCATGTTAACGCAAAAAATATTTGTTTTTGTCTCATAAAAATATCCTCGTTTCATACTACGTTCCATGTAGAAATGCACATACAGGGCGCTCATGCGTCCATGGCAGAATAATCCATAAATTTTTGTTACACTATAGTTTTTGTAACACTTTGGTTTTTTGAAACCGTAGGGGCGAAGCATTTGCATGTTTGGACATGAACGCATGTATGCCAGTTATCGCAAATGCTTCGCCCCTACTAAAATTTGTATTTAATCCGTGCAAATCCGGTGTCCTTCATTTTTCTGTTGACAATACCCGGCACAAAAAGTAGCCTTTTGCATTATGAATAAGATATTGAGCGCCATCATACTGATCTCCTTCTTTATTCTCCAGCATACCGTCATTGCCGTAGAGACCGCCCCCCGCATATCTGACCGTGAGATCATAGAGTCACTTGCTGAAATACGAGGAAATTTAAAAAGACTTGATGAAAAGCTTGATACCGTGGATAAAAGCCTCAATAAACGCATTGATGATCTAGACTCCAACCTCAATAAACGCATTGATGATCTAGACTCCAACCTCAATAAACGCATTGATGATCTAGACTCCAACCTCAATAAACGTATCGACGCTCTTGACTCCAAGCTCAATAAACGCATCGACGACCTCCGTACAGACATAAACAGCCGTTTTGAAGAAGTAGGCAATCGTTTTGACACACTACAATGGACGCTTGGGCTTTTTATAACCATTGCCCTGGTAATTTTTGGGTTTGTGCTACGCATGCAATGGCAGATGCATCGCCGGCAAACACAGATGGAAACCATTCTTGAGACCCAAAGAGAAGAACTTTTGTTCATAAAGAAACTCATCGAAAAATTCCAACCTCCCAGAGGCGTACTGTAAAATAAAAAGTATCTTTTGCCCTATCCGTTAATTCACTCCACAACTTAACCAAACATTGTGCGGCAGCAGGTAAACCATGATTTTTAGTAGCGCCGTTTGCAATCATAACCTTTGTATTGTCAATTCCATTATTGACTGTACCAAACGTCATCCATGCCATTCCGCCATTATCCCTGATTTTCTTCCATCCTATTTCGTAATCACCATATCATCCTTCATTATATCTACAGAGTCTTTTGCCGTGGTAATTTTGACGAAAGACGTATCCGGCTGCACATAGACAACGCGTGCGATTACCTCCAGGGGTTCTTTTATCCTGAAATTCCCCACATTTATTTCCCTGAAAACCAGCAATTTCATCCCTATTGAAAGCCCGTGGTTTGCGCCTGCGTTCACATGAAATCCCTTTCCTGAGACGTGTATGACCTCTCCCTGCGTCATCGGAAACTGCTGTTTCATTTTTAACGCAAGGCCGTACATGAGCCAATTAATGTTTTTATCATTTTTATCTTCGTCGTAAACATCCGTATTCGCCAGTATTTGCGTTGTTTCAGTATCCACAAGCCGCAATGTGACATTTATTCCTTTGTCATTTTCCTCAACCGAAACCAAAGAGCATGCCTTCCGCCGCCTGTATTTTCCCGATCTTAATGGCGGTATCCGGCGACGCCAGTTCAGAGTTGCTGATTTTTTGTTCCTTTAGTATTTCCAGCAATTTTGTCTGATCTCTTTCTACAAAATTAAACCTTTTAGAGTCCTCATCGAAGGCATTGAGGAGTTTGGCGTAAAGCCGTTCTGCCGGTACTCCCTTGTGTGCAGATGACTGCAGCGGCTGCAATGCCACGGAGTATCTGGATGCTCCAGAATACGTTCTCAACGGGAGCAAGGAAATGGTAAGCCTGGCTTCCATATCAAATAATTCAAAGGTTTTTTCTCAATAACAACCGGAAAAAGTGCGGCTTCGTTGCCTTCTGCGTCAATTGCCCTCACCGTAACGGTATTTTCCCCTTCATTGAGTTTGAGGAAATGATTGAAGAATACATGCTTGCCAGGCCTGATGTCTATGGCTTCCCCGTTAATAAACAATTTTTCAATGCCGCTGTCATCATGCGCCTCTCCGCTAAAGAAAAAGTTTTTATCGTACACGATGCACGGCTTTATGCTGCTGCGAATAATCGGTGAAGATATATCTTCGCCTTTGATTTGAGACGAAGTATTGTTTTTTGTATCAGGCGCAACGGCGGTTTGATAGGCGAGAAACGTATTGATAAGGGATCCGCTTAGCCTGGTTGCGGCAAGCAAAACGGGTTTGTTGATTGTGGTATTTTGCGTAAATTTAATTTCACTCCATTTATCTTAAGGCCAGAGCGAAGCCTTTACCGTCAATTTTTGCTCTCCGCTTGTTTCATTTCCGGCAACGTCTGTCACCCTGAATGATACATTGTTTCCTTCCTCTAAAATTATTTCCTGCTGGAAATGTACCTCCTTTTCATCGCCATGCGGAACAACCGTATTATTTATAGAGAGACTTTTTATGTCATGATCATCCACGACCGTTCCTTTTACAATGGCGACATTCCTTCCTTTTTTCCTTTGCACTTCTATATCATCAAGATAAAGAATCGGCGGACGCAAATCCAGGGTACACCTCAACTTTTTAATAACAACTGGGCGGGTAACTAAGGCGGACTGGATAATTAGGGTATTGGGGTAGTATTTGCCGTAAGTTTAAGCATGGTGTTCAAGGCGTGACCCCAACACACTCCTTGCTCATGCCATGTTCAATCAATTTCCATTGATCCCTTTCTTTTTTATACGTAATTTTATAAGAATAATCGACCATTTTCTGTCGCCATAAGAAAAAATGCAATATGCCCGTTACAAAGATTTCAACTTGTTTTGCCTGTGGCGCTATATCCTCGAACATTGCGATACAATGTTTTGTTGTATCCGGCGCTAATTCCCCTTTTGCAATTGCGGCATACTGATATTTCTTTCCTTCGTAAAAATCCTCGTCTAATTCTTTAATGTAATCTACAAGTTCCGGATAATATGCGTCGGCATATTCTTCTCCTGTATCCGTTTTCATAAATACATCTATGGGCACCATGATTGTTTTCCCGATAGTATTCTTTAAGTTATAAAACCAGACAATATAGTGCAACTCCCCTTTTGTCCCTGCATTATGCACATATGTCTTTGGCGCAGTCCATGAAAAATCAAGCGTAGATGCATATGATGTATGCATGAAGCAAAACATAGTCAGTAACAGTAATACAACAGAAAAATATCTCCGTTTCAAAAAATTACTCCCTTCTTAATTGTTGCATTTGCATATTGCGAAATTTTCTGGATCTAACAACAATATTCCTTGTTGCGCTGTACACATAATCTCCCATAGCAGTGCCGTCATTGTCAGCTTCCAATCCAATGGCAAAGAATCTGACGGGATTGGCGACCCAGAACTCTTCGGGCGGTGCCTGCCATTTTACATGCCAGTATTTTTGGTTTGTGCCTTTTTTCGTATGAGTTGCGTAAAGGCCGCCCGCTTCCACTTGTGTATCGTCGTCGTCACCGACGTTAATAAAATTGCCCACTAATCGGTTAAAATACCTGTCTTGCGCTGCAATTTGAAAGCCATGATAATACGTATCCGTTTTTTTAAACGAAACCAGAATATCAATAATTTCTCCCGGTTCACACTCATCTAAAACAAATAACATAAATTTGCCCTTACCCGAACCCACGGTATATTGGTAATGGCATCCCAGAATGTTGCATGTAGAAAAGGCGGGAGCATAAAGAATCCAGCCGTCTTTGGTTGTCGCAGCGCCTACATTTGCCAGGGGCGCCCCGTCGGAATGGGCAAATGAATGCTGCGATAATAATACGAATATGGAAATTAAAAAAACAATGAAGGCATAATTCGCCATTCGTAAAAAGATAAAAAATGCTGAAATACCTGTTTTTTTATACAAATAGGAAGAAAATCGCCTCATTTTTTTTTATCCTTTACACTTTTGGAAACTTCTTTGAGAAGAGATAATCCATAACGTATTGGAACGCCAAAATTGGATCCTCTGAATCCAGGAAATATCCCATAATTAATTCCGATAACCAGCCCTTTTTTATTAAATATAGGACCGCCGCTTCCGCCAACCGTTGTTTGGGCATCATATACCAGTCTGTTTTCCATAATATCACTTAAATGTCCTTGAGTGGCAAGGGGTTTTATAAAGCCGAAATTGGAAAGTTCCTGAACTAACTGAATAAAAGGGATGTGAATAAATTGTCTTACCAGTTCCGGATCCATCTTTGCAAAAATGGCCTTTATTCCCGCAGGATATCCCAGTAGTAATATTGGTTCTCCCACAACGGCTCCCTTGTCTGTTGTATCTAATTCATGCACCGGAATATTTATGCCACCGGTATTTATGCGAAGCAATGCTACATCCACTTCATCTGAAACCTTTTCCACCGTCAGGGGGAACGGTTCTTTGATTCCTGGGAAAAACGCCCTGAATACTACAAACTTAGGTTTTACCCCCGGATCTAACTGTGGCGCAGAGAAAGTATCAAGTTCCCACCATGGTTCGGCAATATGACGATTGGTTATGATCAGGCCTTCTTCGCTAACTAAAAAACCAGTGCCGGTATATTCATTTATCCCGGTCCTTCTTCCCATCATAAAAAGCGGTTCACCAGTTTCTTCATCATAATAGGAAAAGGCTCCCTGAATAAGGCAAACGCCGTTAGTATACTTTTTTATTATGTTTTCTGCAATAGACCTTTCGAGTTCTAGCATTTTCACCTTTTCGACGGTTTGTGTTAATTTGATATTTTGAACAAAAAAATATGCGATCACAATACCGGAAAAGACAACCAGTGTTAAAATAATACGCAATTTGATATGGTGCGATATTTGGGTGTAAATCTCCCATAAAAGTTGTTTAAAAAATCCCGTTGCAGTGTTGAAACGCCCCTTCTTTGAAGTAAGAGCAATCTCTAAAGAGTCTTCCAATATTTCAGACCATTGTTTGCAAATATCATCTTCATCCATTTTTATACGGAATCGCACCGTTGGCCCGCCTGCTCCAAATTCGATTAAATCACCGTCTTTAAGTGCCATTTCGCTAATTACTCTATGATTAACCAGCGTGCCTTTTAAGCTTCCTTTGTCGATTAACAGATACTCACATTCTTTCCGTAGTATTTCAGCATGAAAAGCGGAGATGTTTGTATCTTTTTTTGCATCAAAGGCAATTTCATTTGATGCATCGGCGCCGATAGTTATTTTATCGGAAGAAAATACTTCTGTTTTTCCACGACGGCTGCCAGATAAATGAACTAATACTGCTTTCAGTGCAATTTCTCCTTCACGTTAGTACATTATGCAGTCGGCAATCTACAGTCTACAGTTGGCAAATTGCAGATTGCAAGATTTAGGACAGAGGATTGAGGATTGCCGACTGAGGACTGTTTTGGATTTTCCCGGGAGTAGGGCTTTTTGCTATAAATACTTGTTTATCTCGGCTATCAACATTTCTTTTGTGAATGGTTTTTCCAGGAATGATACCTTCCCCAGCGCCTGGAAGCATTGATATGCTTGTTTGTCTAATGAAGACGCCATGATCACGGGTACCTCTTTATAATGTTTGTCTTTCCTTAACAAGGAAAACAACCTGTCGCCTGTAATATTTTCCATCAGAATATCCAGTATTACCAAGTCATATTTTTTACCCTTCATTTCTTTGAGACCTTCTTCTCCGTCTGAAACATACGTGACCGAGAATTGTTCGCCTTTCAACATATCCCTGTAAAATTCCTGCATTTCAGGATCGTCTTCTACAATTAATAAATCTTTCATAATGTACCTTCCTTTAAAAACGATAAACCACTAAGTTGATTGTTTCATCAGATGGCATGTGGGCAATCTGAAGGTAAATTTTGCCCCTTTTCCTTTGCCGCCAGATTCAGCCCAAATACAGCCATTATGTAATTCGACAATGTTTTTGCTTATTGCAAGGCCTATTCCGGACCCTGGTATGGAAGGGGTTTCCTTATAAAATTTGTCAAACGCATGCTTAATTGCTTCTTCGTTCAGCCCCTTTCCTGTATCTTTTACGGACACTTCAAAGCCGTTGGGCGTTATCATGAACGATATATCGATCCGGCCATGACTGGTAAATTTTATTGCGTTTCCGACCAGATTAACAAGTAAATAATACATTTTTTCCCGGTCGGCTTTCAAAATAATGGCGGGAGGTATTTGATGTGTTATTTTATTGTCTTTTTGTATAGCGATAGGGTTTAATTCGTGGATAACCTGGTCCACCAATTCGACGAAGGTGAAATCGGATATATTTAAACGTTCTACTCCCGATTCCAGCCTAGATATGTCGAGCACATTTCTGATAATGTTTTTCAAACGGCTCACATTGTTTTGAAGAAGATTGTAAAGATGTAGTTCTTTTTCCCCTGGAGATTCACTTTCTATTGCAAAAGAACGCCAATACATGTCAATTGCCATTTCCATTTTGGCAACAGGGGTTTTTAGTTCATGCGTAACGTCACGGATCAAACTGTTTTTCAACTCATCCAGTTTTTTCCTATCGGTAATATCCCGGCAAAACCCTTCGATGCCAATTATTTTATTATCCTGTTTGATGGGGATTGCTTCCAGAGACAGCCATACAATGTTGCCTTTTTTGTGGACAACTCTAAATTCAAAATCCATCAAGGAGTTCTTCTCGCCATGAAATAACTGAAGAATTTCGCGCTGCACCTGCCCCTGGTCATCCGCGTGGCATAGAGAAAGTATGGAACTGCCCGCATCATAGAAGTAATGCACGGAGTAACCCAGTATTTTTTCTACGGAAGGATTTATCAGAAAGAATTTGCCGTCGCTTGTGCATTCAAAAATAATGTCAGGGGAACTTTCGACTACATTTCTATATTTTTCTTCCGCATCCTTGATTCTGTTAAAAAGCCGTGTATTTTCAATTGCCATGGCTAATTGCGGTGCAATTTTTGACACAAAATCCACATGCTTTTTCGAATAATGTTGCTTCTGCCTGCTGCCAAAATTTATGCTGCCTATTATGCGTTCTTTGAATTCGATCGGATATTTTTTCTCATCGATATGAAACAGTTTTTGATGTTTCATTATGCATCCTTTGTAAACAAGCGGAAAACCAAGTCTTGATCGAATGCCCTCCTTAAACAAAAAGACGTCCGTTGCAAATTGGCTTTTGGCGGTATCGTCCACTATTACGGGTTTGCGGGATTGCACTACCTTTTCCATGAGGCTGTCTTTCATGGGGTACAAATCGCCTTCTTTGATGTAGGTATCTTCATGCGTTTTTGATTGAACCACAAATGCTTCGTATAAATTATTATCCTCGGTTATAAGTGTGATGGTTAATCTGTCAAAATCAATTATTTTTGACAGTTCATTGCTCATCGTCTGATAAACTTCACGAATATCAAGGCTGGAGAAGATGATTTTGTTAATATTAAGAAAGGTGTCTTTGTTGTAAGTAAACATAAGGGGATTTAAACAATCAGTAATTTCTATTGAGTTTCCTGATAAGAAACATCCAATGTATTGAGAGTATTATAGGGGAAACAAAGCATTTTCTGGTATAAAAAATGTAACTATTCTGCGTAATCTATTAAACCACTGAAGCACAGCTCGTTCTCAAACCTTGTACTGAACATAGTGAAGTATATGATTGGGTACGTAATGGCACTGGAAACTGCATTCGCGGGTTCACTCATTAGAAGGCTTTTGTCAAGGACAAAATATCTCCGGTCGCAAAAATATCTGCATTTTCACGTTTTGAATACCCCTCCAAGTACGGAATCGCTCTTACTGCTGTTTACGAAAATGACTATACCGTTCACGTTTATCTACGCCCGTGGTATTTCGCAATTGTTTTGGTATCGTTCTCAT
>NZ_CAADGZ010000036.1:0-26776 GCF_900696675.1 uncultured Candidatus Kuenenia sp.
TTTCTTGACCTTCCCATCCTCACGGTACGATTCCCGCAGAAGGGTAGATCGATAGATTTTTTTACCGGATTTTGACTTGTTCTCTACAATATGCATGTCCACCATTGTACAGATAACAACCATTATCCGTCAAGTATATTGTCGTATAATAACAATATATTAGTGACTACATATTTATTAAAAATACAGCCTTAACAAACTATGTATTAAGCACTTATGCGTTTTGGCAGGGGTGAACATCCGTTGCAAACAATGGTTGTCGTAAGTCTTTTTAATTAATGGATCACAAATTTACGGATTTCCCAGAAAAAGAGTATATCAACGGAGTTATCTATAAGTATGAACGATTGTAACTATTCAGCTTAAACGTGGGGATTCCCTGTATCTTGCAGCTTATTTTTTGGCAGGCGATGCAATGCCCTACACATTGCTTTCGTTAGCAATTACCCTTCAGATTTTTTTAACTGACCATATATCATTAAAGCCTGATCAAAAACCTTCATATTGAACGATTTATTTTGCTGATATGATTGTCTGTTTAAAAAAAATGCGGAATAATCCTTTAAAAAACATTTCAGCCGGTGATGTTTATCCGTATGGAGAATGATATCGCGCGTATTCATATCTTGTCTGACGATGCCGAACGGAGATATTTCTTCTATAAACACCTTTATCGTTCGCATCAAAATTGCTAAATCATCGGTTGAAGAAAGATGCTGGTCTATTGGCGTCCAGTTATCTGGCAGTTGATAAATGAAAAATTCGTCTTTTGGCCATCCGGATGATATTCTCTTAAATATCCCTACCGGAACAGGAACGTTAATTCTCAGCGCAAACAAGGCATTCGCATGCTTCCACAAATCTACTGCGCCTCTAAATCGCTTTTGGTATGAAGGCATTTTTGTAAACCGTACTATCTGATATTGCTTGGCCTGCACTGTACCATTAACCATTTGGTCTGTCGTCGCTAATAGTATCCGTATCGTTTCCTGAGAATATGCTTTTCTATACCTGCCAAAGAATCCGGCATTTTTAAAAATGCCAAATTTTCTATTCTCATGAATACATTGCTGCACAAACTTTTTCGAATCCTTTTTTTGCAATGCGAATGTCAGGGATTCAATTCGTTTTGCCAGTTGTTTGCAATATACATAATCACCTTCGACGTATGTCATGAGAAAACGAAGACGCTCCGTATTGCAGAATATCCCTTTTGCTCTATTCAACTTTGCCAGATACAAAATACTTTGTTTTTCCAAAAGACTCCCGCGTTGTATTGATACCCTTTCAAAATCAATTAAAATAATCCTTGTGTCCCCATCACGCTTAAAAACTAAGAAATTATTTAACGAATAATCATCCTGTTTTATGCCGGAATCATGAATAAATCTTGATAGTTTGCCAAATTCTTTTAGAACAGACCTTCGTTCTGCAAAACAATTATTGTCTCTAAAATAATCGTTTAAGGTATGAGAATTTTCGATTTTTTTTATGATAAGGTATGATTTTTTAATGAAAAAACATTTTTGTTCGCCAAACGCAACGGGTACTTCCACAGGAACGCCCTTTGAAGCGGCAAGGTACGTCATATAAAACTCCCTAAATGCCTTGGTTCGTTTAAACAATTGCTTCAATTGCTGAAATAGTGAAGGATATTTATAAATCTTAAGAATAAAGCTATATGCTTCATCTGATTTAACAACTTCAAACCCGGCAAGTATTTTAAACCTATCTTCTCTATTAATTTTGATCGTGGTATGATTGTTTAACGTTTTGAGATGTTTGAGGTGTGATACAAGGAAAGTAAACTGCTCATGTACCAGCCATTGGTTGTTGCTTTCTGTATAGGATATATATTCTTTGAACATTGTCTTTCTTTCGTTATAATTACATTAATCTATTGTTTACACCGCTGGAATTCAAGATTTTTTATCTTTATAAACACAAAGGATGAATATATTTTTATCGCATACCGCCCGTAATGCTCAAAAGATAATACAAAACGCTTTGGAGCAAAACCGGCATGAACTCTTAGAGCCGGAAGCAAAACAACTACTTGGAACATACGGAATCGTTACTACCAGATTTTTAGTTGCCTCATCTGCCCATGAAGCAATCCAGGCTGCAAATTCCATAAAATACCCTGTCGTTCTCAAAATCATATCCCCTGACCTCAGCCACAAAACGGATGCAGGCGGAGTAATGTTAAACATACAAAATGATAAAGAAGTTGCGGCTGCATACGAAAAAATCTTTAAAAACATTAGTAAAACTGTACCGGATGCAAGGATATATGGAATCCTCGTGGAAGAAATGTCAACTCCCTCAACCGAAATTATTGTAGGCGGCCTGAGAGATCCGCAATTCGGACCAACAGTGATGTTCGGGATAGGAGGTATTTTTGTTGAGCTTTTTAAGGACGTTTCCTTTCGTATCGCTCCCGTAGAAGATTACGAAGCGCTTGACATGATTCGCGAAGTAAAAGGCGCCAGACTTTTAAGCGGATTTAGAAATGCAGCGCCACTGGATATTTCAGAAATATGCCATATCATTATTCGGGTATCAGATATCATGATTTCTAATGAGGAAATTAAAGAAATAGATCTTAACCCAATCCTTATTTACCCGAAAGGGACAAAAACCGTTGACGCAAGAATTGTCTTATCGAAAAGGGAGTAAACTGATTACGTGAAATTAAAAGATACCAGTTTTTCTGTCAGGGCGGAACGCGCTATCCTATTCAGAGCGCTTTCTTATCCCAATATTATTGACCTTGATGAAGAACCTTTGGAAGAGTTAAGCAGATTGGCAAAAACTGCAGGAGCAAACGTAATTTATACAGTAATCCAAAAAAGAGCGCACATAGACCCATTGTATTATATTGGAAAAGGAAAGGCGCAAGAGCTGCAAAAAATAGCGGTTGAAATGGACGCAGATGTACTCATTTGTGACGATAACCTTACCCCCGCACAGGTAAAAAATTTGGAAAAAATCATTGAAAAAAAGGTAATTGATCGTAGTGAGTTGATTTTAGACATATTCGCCACAAGGGCAAAGACCCACCAAGCAAAACTTCAGGTAGAATTAGCTCAGTTGGAATACACAAAACCAAGACTTAAACGGATGTGGACACATCTTTCACGAATTGAAGGAGGAATAGGCACAAGGGGGCCAGGAGAAAAACAACTTGAAGTAGATAATCGTATTGTTTCAAGAAAAATACATGATCTTAAAAAACGATTGGGTGAAATAGAAAAACGGCAACAGAGAGTAGTTGCTTCAAGAAAAGAATTTTCTACCGTATCCATCGTCGGTTACACTAATGCCGGAAAATCTACCCTAATGAACGCCCTAACCGATGTTGATGCCATGGTAGAAGATAAACTCTTTGCAACATTAGATACAAAAACAGGTATATGCAAACTTGAAAATTCCAAAAATATTCTTATCAGTGATACTGTTGGGTTTATACAAAAATTGCCGCACTATCTTGTTTCTTCATTCAAGGCAACGCTCGAAGAAACCCGAAACGCGGATATTTTATTGCATGTCGCGGATATCAGCTCCCCGCATATTCATAAACAAATAGAATCCGTAAATATAGTATTAAAAGAACTTGGATGTGAAAAAAAACCAACAATTATTGTATTGAATAAAATCGATGCACTGAAAGATGAATCTGTTATCCCTTTACTGAAAAATCGCTATAAGAATTGTATTGTCATTTCTGCAAAAACATGCCAGGGGATACCGGCGCTGAAACAAAAGATTGCCGAAATACTGGAAAAGAGACTTCTCAATATAGAAATCTCATGTAGTCAGGAAAATGGCAAATTAATAGCCACCCTTCATGAAAATGCCCACATTCTAAACCGCACATCAGACGACCGCCGATTAACATTCCATCTTCAGATAGAAGATAAGTTCCTTAGTAAATTACTGAAGTTGCATGATGATATTCAAATAAAGGAATTAGTCCCTTAGCAAAATATCTTTACAAGGAAGAAATATGCGAAATGTTTTTACTTGTTTTTATTCTGAACAAAACAAAAATAGTAGTTGAAACGGCAAATAGTATAATGCTTATTATCTGCGCAATGGTAAAGCAGTTAAAATATAATTGATTATCTCCCCGAAGTGCTTCCATACAAAATCTTATAATGGGATACACCATGCCAAAAAGGAGCACAATCTCTCCATTTCTTTTTCGAAATCTGAAAAAACTGTTGAGAATAAAAAATAATGCTATATTTGAAAAAAAAGCATACAATTGTACGGGATGAACCGGTAATGAATGCAGAGCGGAAAGGAGAACCAACCCATGTTGATAGTGATAAATAAATACCGGACTGCCATCAACCATGCCTTGACTATCAACTGTCCTGGGAAAATAAACTGCCCACGGCAGATTAAGTGAAATCTTGCCAAAACAGCATCCATTCAAAAAACATCCAATACGTCCAAAGGCTAATCCCAGTGCAGTAGATGGCGCAATAATGTCTATCACCTTTAATACGGGCAACTTTCGTTTTCTAACAAAAACGAATAGCATAATAATTGCGGCAAACAATCCACCATAATACACCAGACCACCTTCATAAATTTTGAATATATTTAATAAATTATTTTTATAATCTTCATAAAATTGTATTACAAAAAACAACCTTGCCCCTGCTATTCCGGCAAAAATCAGATATATCCCCAAATCTGTGATGGCATTAGGGTCGATACCTTCTTTCTTCGCCCTCCAGCGCGCAACGGCTATGGAAACAAGAAATGCCACCATTAACATGAACCCATAGGAGTATATAGGTACGCTTTGGGAGAAAAAAGGGATAGGGATTTCGAATAAAATCCGTCTCATGTTGGCAGGTTTTTGATGAGTTTATTTTTTGCGTCAACCAAAATAATCTTTGGTTTCCATCCTATAGCGTCTTTGTTATTGATAAGGCAATATGCAATAATAATAACACGATCTCCAGGTTGCGCCCATCTTGCAGCTGCCCCGTTTAAGCAAATTATCCCGGAGTCTTGTTCTCCTTCAATGACATATGTTTCTACTCTTGTTCCATTATTTATATTCAAAACCTGCACCCGCTCATAATGCAGAATATCTACCGCAGTGAGAAGAGACTTATCGATGGTAATGCTTCCGTTATATTCCAGATTGGTTTCAGTTACCGTAGCGCCATGTATTTTGGATTTACACATCTCTCGCAGCATAATTTGCCTCAAAAAATGAAAAAGCCGTCATCGACAGCAAAATAAAGAAATGAAATACTCTCAAATAAGCAAGAATGATATCATAAAATCGGTGAAAAATCACTATTGTTTCAACTAAAATTCATGCAGTATTATCTTTGCCCGACGGGCGGATAGAAACTCCGAACACATATTTTTACCAAGTCCACAATCTCTTCATCTTTTAGCTTGCCTTTAAAGCCTGGCATTTTTCTTAATCCATTTCCTACATGAATAATCAATCTCGAATCCGAAGCATTATCCTGCCATTTCACATTGTTAAAATCAGGAATATTAAAGAATAATCTGCCAACAAGACTCCCTTTTCCATTCATCTTATGACATTTTTGGCATTCTCTTTCGAATACTTCCCAAATAGCTTCTCTTTCCAGTAAAATTGTCTGTTTTTTATAGCATCCCAAAAAACAGGAGGAAAAAAAAGCGATGAATAAAAAACAATATTGATAATTTTTCATTTATTACTCCTGTAATTATTATCGTATACATGCATAACCAAAAATCTGCTTAAAGTGGAGTCCCGATTCTATCTCTGTATTGTCAAAACAACAATAAAAAAACAGAAGGCATAACCTTTTATTAAGCATTATACCTTCTGTTTATTACAATACTTTATCAAAAGTCTAAAATACTATTCAACCAAACAATCAGCGCCCTCGTGTTTACATGCTGCCTTGTCCACGTCTCCCGGCTTTCTCTTCCAACCCAGGAGCAAGTCGGTATATTCACCGTGCTTCCAGAAATCGTATGCCTTATGCTTTATCCCCACTCTTTCTTCCAACGCCCTTATTCTTCTAAGTTTGCTTGCTTCCGCCTTTACCTGAATCAACCAGCGGTCCTGCAGAAAAGCGCCTTTACCATAAGTAGCGCCATACATTGCTCCGTGTGCCATTGCCTTGTAAACGGCATTGGTAATATACACCAGCATCTCAAATGCCGTCCGCTCTATATCGGATACATTATACATCCTGCCTTCACCACCAATGAGACTAAAGGTATAATGTCCTGCGTAGTCAGGCGCCAAATCTTTCGGCATCGGATCCAGCATCCCGTCATTATAAAGGTCAACCACTATTTTCATGGCTTCACGCCATTTTGTAAAACTGACTTTTATCGCTTCATCCATCGCCTCAAGTTGATCAGCCGCAAATCTTGGAGAATGGCACCCTTTGCATGTGTTTATCCAACTCTGTCTGGCCTCCTTATATTTTGGGGCGCCCCTGTCGACCAATGATGTGCCCATGTGACTATTAACTGTGGAGAATTTCTGTGCATTATGTTCGCCATCTCTCATATGACAATATGCACAAGTGGGCGTTTTGTAATTTTCAGGTTTCATGGGTTTTGTCCAGTCCCACGTATGCTGCTCCGACTCATAAATCATCCCATGATAGGATTCCCTGTACATTTCGTATTCATAATGGTCCAAACCTGTGTGGCAAATACCACAATTGTTTGGTTTTCTTGCTTCAGCTAAGGAAAAATCATGCCTGGTATGACATCCGTCACACCTGTTCTCCGCTATCCCATGACATGTAGCACAGGCAGTAACCTCGGCTGCAGGCTTTGCAATCTGCCACGGGGCTTCGATTGTACTCACATGAAAGGCATAGGTGTGCGAAGCCATTGCCCCACCACGATGCCCTTCTTTTTGCTCCGGATGACACTCCCCGCAGTGTTGCCATGAAGGCATGTATAATTGCTGGTGATTGTTGCCATGGCATTTATCACAGCCAACCACCTGTTCTACCGCAGCATGTTTACTCTTCTTCCATTGAGCTACAATACCGGGGGTCTGGATCGTATGGCACATAAGACATTCGCCGTGCGTGAATTCACCTCCAATTGCCTGGTTTGGTGTATAATAATGATCAGGATCGTACCATCTCATAAGAGGTAAAAAACTAAATAATTTCCCAAATTTGCCTTCGCCAGGCAATAATTCCTTTGGCGGCGTATATGTCGCTGTTAAACCTAAATGATACACATCTCCGGAGTTGTCTGGCCCGATTTTCTCTCCGGTAAGTTCGGAAATAATTTGTTGTATGGTTCTGGCATCTTTAGGATGAGTGTCAGCCATATCTTCTTTGACGACAGGGGCATGTTTTTCTTCCTGTTTTTCAGAAGCAGGTGGTTCTGCTTTTTCTTCTGGTTTTTCCTGCTTTACAATTTCTTTTTTCTCTTCTTTTGGAGTCACAGTCTTTTGTTCGGTTTTTGTATCTTTTATCTCTGCGGTAGCATCCCTTTTTTCTGATTTTTCAGATTTGGAAGAAATTTTTTCTTTCTTTTCTTTTTTTTCCTTTACGTTAATTTCCGCATCTGCGTGTACAGACCTGAAACCAAACCATGCGCCAACAAAAAGGACGAACAGGCACACCACCACTGCGACTTTTGAAAATTTATACATACTCTATGCCTCCTTTGTACATTAATTAATTTTCCTTGCTGAAAACCATTATTTTTTTACTATCTCAACCTTCCAGATATCCGGTCCTTGCTCGATATATTTCCATTCCATTTGACCGGGACGCTCCGCTTCTAATTGGTACTTTAAAGGTTTTGGGTCATGATCATTTATCAATACCATCATCTCTCCCGCTCTTAATCCATCAAACGTATTAAAAATTTTTGGATGTCGCTCTCTTGGTATAATATTTCTCACGTCCAGTATAATTCGGTCTTCAATATTCATCTATTCTCCTTCTCAAAAATATTTCTTACGGTTGCGGTATAACATACTGCAATATAGTCATTTGTTTACTTGCTTTTATTTCAAACTGTTCAACGCCTTCAAAAATTACTAACGAATCCGCCTTAAGGGTACTGGTATCAGACCCCTGCGTTAAAGAACCATTGCCCGAAACAACTAAGAGAATTACCTGCGAATTCGTTATTTTCGAAATAACTTCCTGGCCTTCTTCCATGCACAACAATTCCAGCAGGAGGTTGTTACTCTTAAATAATGTGTCCGATAAATAACTCTGCTGTGAAAATTTTACTTTTTCTTCTAAAACTATTTTACCCATGTTAATACCTCTACCCTCCTGCGCTTACTGCTAAAACGACCATTCTTTCAAGACACTTCATCCCCCGAGAAGAACCCTCAGGCGCAACAATAACCATTCCTTTTTCCATTGTGATTTTCTCATCATCCAAGGTAAAAATCCCTTTGCCCTCCTTCACATAAAATATACCTGCAGAATTCCCGCCGTGTGGAGGAATTACTTGCCCCGGCTCCATGCAAATGAGAGGCATTTTAACTTTCGGGGAGGCATACAGAATATTGGGAATAAAATGATCTTTGTGGAATGTTATTTTTTCTTGCAGGTCAATATGTTTCAATGTTTATCTATCGTCCTCTTAAATCTTTTTAAAAATTAAATTATATACTTATCAACTATTTTTCCGTTTATAGACGCACAGGCTATTTAACTATTATGTCTTATTTATTTCCTTATATGCGGCTTCATTTAGCTCCTGCACAAATTTATCAACATCCGTATTATGCATCATACATGCCAAATTTATATCCTCCGTACCAAAAGAGGGGCAATCAAAACAACCCTTTCCAAAATACTTTGCAAAAACTTCTTTAGTCGCAGGGTATTTCTTTGTCACTTCCCCTGTACTCATTTTTTTTGTAATAAGAACTTCTTTCTCCATAATTTAATCCTCCATACATTGTGCGCGTGAGTGCGCAAGATTTCTTTCTATCTCCTGCAAAATATCATTTGCAACCTCTATTGCCTTTAAACCTTCTTCTCCGGAAACTTCCGGTTCCTTGTTTTCCAAAACACACGTAACAAAAGACTCTAGTTCTTTTTTTAGTGGTTCGTAATCATCCATTTTAATATGTTCTACCTTTAGCAAATCTCCAAACACATGGCTTTTTAGGTCTGCAATGGTCGAAACATCCATCTCTGAAATATTAAGCGCACTGAGGGTTAGTTTGGGGGATTTTTTATATATTAACCCTTCTTTCTTCTGATAATCAATGGAAATATATGAGTCTTCGGAAAATAATCTCACTTTCCGCATAGGCTGAATAGACACCCTGCTGGCAGTGATGTTTGCCACGCAGCCATTCTGAAATTGAATGCGTGCATTTGCAATATCCTCTTTGTCGGCAATAACATTTACGCCAACAGCATCAATTTTTTTTACCTTTGAGCCTGTCATATTCAGTATTATATCTATGTCATGTATCATTAAATCCAGGACAACGCCTATATCGGCAGATCGAAACGTGAAGGGACTTAAACGGTGGCACTCTATAAATCTTGGATTGGAAGAGATTTTTTTTATTGCAACAATAACCGGATTAAACCTCTCAATATACCCCGCCTGAAGCACAAGTCCTTTCTTCTTGCTTAGACTTATTAATTCTTTCGCTTCAGATACAGTTCCTGTCATTGGTTTTTCAACGAGGACGTGAACACCATGAGTAAGGAAGTCTTTTGCAATTGCGTAATGCGATTTTGTGGGAACAGCAATACTTACGGCAGAAACCTTATCTATTACATCCTGATAATTTACATACCATTGTGTATTATAGCGCCGGGCTATTTCTTCTGCTTGTTTGTTCAGTGCATCAACCACTCCAACCAATTCGACGCCTGGTAATTCGGCAAATACCCTGGCATGCTCTTTCCCTAAATGGCCGACACCTATTACCGCAACCTTTAACTTATGCATACTTACCTTCTAATATTGCCAAAAACAAACCACCCTTCTTCTCCTTAACGTGGTTGAGAATACACCAGACTACGAAACAATTGCGGACGGCGACTTTTGGTTTTGTGGTAACAATTTATTTTTTTGAAAAAGTAGAGGGTAAGGGAGGCCTTTGCGCGGGGTGCACGGAATATAAAAAGACATTGCTTTTATTGGAGTTTTTCAAAAAACTAAATTACTACTTGGGGTGAAACTCTCAGTATTTCTCTATAACGCCCATGCTTACCTTTTTCAATATTTCTCAGAAATGTAATCAGATATTCAACTTCAGGTGAAATGTATTCTTGTTTCTCTAATTGCCCCAAAATTTTATTTCTATTCAACTCATCAGAACGAAATAATACACGGAATGAATCTTTAATCTTATCAATTTGCTCTCCGGAAAACCCCTCTCTTTCCAGCCCGATTACATTAACCTGCCTTATTCTTGCCGGGTGCCCTTCAATTATTACGTATGGAGGCACATCCTGAACGATTCTTGTGTGTCCGCCTACATAAGCATAACGACCTATCGTCACAAATGGTTGTATACCTACTAAACCCATAAGTTTAACCCCTTTTTCCAATACAACATGTCCTCCCAATAACACACCATTCGCCAGAAGGACGTTATTTTCTATTATGCAATCATGGGCAACATGCGAACAAGCCATAAAAAAACAATTGTTGCCTATTACCGTTTTCCCACCACCGCCAGCGGTACCTCTGTTAATGGTGACCCCTTCTCTCACAATGTTATTATCTCCCATAAGCAGCAAAGATTGTTCGCCGCAATACTTAAGATCTTGTGGTTCAGCGCCCAATACCGCATTTGGATGAATAACACTATTTTTCCCTATAGTAGTATGTCCAATTACCGTTGCATTATTCTTTATTACGGTCCTATCACCGATGGTAACATGTTCACCGACAACAGAAAAAGGACCAATTTCGACATCGCTGCCTAATTTAGCACCGGGGTGAACAAGTGCCCATCGATGAATTTTCATTGCGTCTCCCCGTTTCTTTGTTTTCTTGAAATGATCAGGCCATTTTATTCATACCTGAATCTTGCCTCATTGCTTACCACTGAATAGTGTACCTTGTAAACGCTACCTCGAACAGTTGCTGCCATCGTTTTATACAAAAGGTGAATTTAATCCATTTGTTTAAAAACCTGAAACAGCGTATTCTCTCTAAACCTTCATTTATTAACGATTATAAAGGAAGATACCAAAAATATTATGTAAGATTCAGACAATAATTCATGCCTTACATGCGATATTTGCTATTTTTCTTGCCAATTCTGCGTTCAGGAAATGTCCGGATCTTTTTGCCACGATGTGTCCCTTAACAACAACATTGGCCAAATAAAGATCTCCGATAAGATCCAAAATTTTATGCCTAACATGTTCATTCGGGAACCGTAATTCTGCAGGACTCATAGAAAGAGGTTTTGTTATCTTTCCATCTTTCTGTATTACGTAGCTATTATCGTCCGTGACGCCTTTTCCCAGCCCAAGCTTTTTGAATTCTTCTACGTAGGTACTCAGACCAAACGTTCTGGCGGAAGCAACTTCTCTGGAAAAATTTTCTTCATTAAATTCAATTTCATATTCATATGTTTGCGGATCTATAAAAAAACCATCAAAGTCCAGGGTATAGGAAAGCAACAATCCCTCATTAATAGGCGACGCTATAATACTTGCATTTCCATTGCTCACCATAATAGGCTCTCGAATTATGAATATATGTTTTTCCCCTGCTAATGCAACAATGGTGGCCTCCTTCAGGATATCCATAAAATATTTGGCGCTTCCATCGCCTGCAGGCATTTCCCGTCCATGGATTTCAATTTCTATATTGTCAATGCCTAATCCGGCAAGAGCGGCCATTACATGCTCTATCCCTTCAACTTCGGCATCATCCTTCTTCAAAAAAATGCGTTTTGCAGTGTTTGATAAGAAGTGAACATTCGCGGGTATTATTGGACGAGATGGCAGGTCGACACGCACAAAATGTATTCCGGAATTCACCGAGGCTGGTTTAAACTTTATTCGGACACTTTCCCCCCGAAACATGCCCCAACCAGAACACTCTGCAGGTTGCCCAATTGTTTTTTGCAAGTTATCCAAAAACTATTTCCCTTTGTCTGCTTTGGAATATTTTTTGTTTAACAGATCTATTACATGATTTGTAATATCTACGCCATCAGAGTGATATAAAACAGTTTTTATCCCTACTTTAAATTGCATTTCAGAAATACCCCCACTTTGTAATTCAGCATCTTCCTTTTTAATAATTAAATCGTAACGATTTTGTTTTCCTATTGCCTCTATCTCCCTTAAAACTTCCGAATACAACCGTTCAAACGATTCTTTATACGTTCTCATCAGACTCTTTTCAGCAACTTTCGCATAAGATTCCAATTCTATATTTTTCCTTTCAAATTCTTCTTCATACTTTTTTCTATCCTTGCTGCCAAGATCCAATAGTTGTATTTTGTCCTTCAGGCCCACCAGTTCCTTTTTTTTATCATTGATTTTGGTTTGATATGATTTTTCTTCTTCTCTTAAATCAGCATCATATTGTTTTCGTTTTTCATATTTTTCAAACACAATGTTTAAATCTACCACTCCGATTTTTAAACCACTTGCAGGGGTATTAACATTTTGAGCCTGTACCTGATTCGTCAAAACCATACATAAACTCGCCATAATTACAACACAAACACAAATACACTTTATACCATTCAAATAATTTTTATATTTCATACTTAAAAGCTGCCGCCCCCTCCAAAATTAAATGAAAATCCCTGGGTTTCATCCCCTTCTTCTTTCATTATTGGAACACCATAATCAATTGAAACAGTTGATTGGCCGAGGAAAGGAATATTCAACCTTAAACCAAGCCCTCCCGACATCCTGAAACGATCAAAATTGAAATCCGCCAAAGATTCATCTGCTTTTCCTGCATCAACAAATACTGCCATACGAACAATATCTTTATACAAAGGCACCAAATATTCAGTATTAAGCAACATTAAAAGTTCCCCACCTACCTGTTCATCTGTTTTCTCATCAATGGGTGCGACGCCTCTGTATTTAAAACCCCGAATAGACCCATAACCTCCTGCATAAAATCTTTCAAATATCGGAACGTTTTCTCCCGATGTGGACTCGACCACCCCAATGGTTCCCCCATAAGCGACAACATGTTTTCCCCACTTAGGTACCTCAAAAACTGTAGTATATTTTTTTGCCTTTACATCGTATTTTACAATATCCACATCTAAGCCTGCAACCTCGAACGATGTATTAATTGCATATCCTTTTGTTGGCATGAATATATTATCTGTTTTATTCGCCTGTGCAGAAAAGGTAACTCCCGTTTTCCAATTACCCCCCTCGACATCTAACACATCCTGCGGTGTGTCATTCTTATCTTTCCTTCTTTCAATACCGATCAATTCAAATGACGGGCTCACTTTCACATAAACATCCCTCACCAGTTCTCTCCCCACAGAGATCTGCGCTCCGGCGCTTTTTTGCTGATAAAGGTTATACCACCTGCTATAGCTGGATAAGCTTGCTCCTGCACTATAAGGGGAATCAAATATCGCGGGATCCGTCAAAGAAATAAGGATTTCAGTTCTCTGAAAGCCGGGACTGAAACGCAACGTTAATATTTGTCCTGCGCCGCGAAATGCATTCCCGCTCAGAAAATCATTCCAGCCCTTTGGAAAATCAAGAACATCAAAATTTCTATCTGTATATGAAATATCGCCAAAAGCGCCGACATTTGCCCCATACCCTCCGCCAAACCTTAGCATGCCGGTCCTTCCTTCTCTTACTTCAACTATTAAATTTTTCTTGTTTGGCACAGAGCCTTGTTCAAAACTAATTCCCGCAGGCATTCCAGAATCCATATCAAAATACCCCGTGTTTGCCAATCGTCTCTGGCTATCACGTATTTTTTCGACATTTAACCGTTCACCCGGATTAAAGGTTAGCTGCCTGCGAATAACATTGTCCCTTGTCTTATCGTTTCCGATAATCTTTACTTTGTCTATATAGTACCTGTCACGCTCCTCAATATCAAAAAACACCTTTACTTTAGTTTCATCAGCAGCAAATATGTGTTTTTCATTAACACTAGTTGCAAGATATCCCTGCGCACCATAAGCAAGCCGGATTTGATATGTATCCTTTTCCACCGCGTCTAAAGAGAAAGGGGCGCCTTCCTTCAATTTTAATGCAGCTTTCAATTCATCTGCGGTAAATATTGTTGTACCACTTATTTCTAATGTATCTACATAATATCTTTCCCCTTCTTTTACGTGTATGGTAATGTACATCTCACTGTCATCGTTTTCATATGTTATCTCCCATCCAACATCAACATCCAGCCATCCATTATTCATGTAAAACTCTTTGATTTTAACCATATCAGATGCAAATACATCTTGTTCAAATCTTCCGGGAAACATTATTTTCGGGAATCTCTTCTTGCGGGTTTCCATTTGCTTAAGGAGTTTTCTGGGTTTATAACTGGTATTACCCTTAAAATCAATATCGGCAATACGTATACGGGGACCTTCTTCTATATTAAAGATAACCGTTGTTTCTCCATTTACCACCTTGGACTCCGCATGTACCTGCATTCTGGAAAAACATTTTTTCTTATATAAATCCCGTATTTTATCTTCATCCAACTTCAGCAGATGATGCTTTAATACGTCTCCCTCTCTTATCCCAATTTCTTTTGCCAATTTTTTGGATTTAATCTTTTTATTACCCGAAAACAGGATCTTGTCAATTACTGCACGTTCAGAGACAAGGAAAATCAGGTTTAACCCATCGGCTGTCTCTTCTATTTCAACCTCTATGTTTTCAAAGAACCCCAGTGACCAAATAGCATCCACATCCTGACTTACTAGGTTAGGGTCATACACGTCACCTTCCTTCGACCGAATGATGCTTCTTATTGCAGCATCACTAATCCTTTTGTTTCCTCTGACTTCAATTTTTTTTAGAATATGCGTGTTTTTATCCAGATTTTCATCGCAAGAAACCTTAACATTTACAAAACACAAGACCAAAACAAGTGCCACAATTGTCTTAGCGGTAGTTAATAAAACCTTGTCCGGTTTCATTCGATTCCTGAAGACGAGAAATTTTCAAAACGCATACAATGTGAGAGAAAAGTCAATTTTATCGTTCCTGTAGGCCCATTCCGCTGTTTTGCTATAATCAGTTCTGCGGTACCATCCTTTTTTTCGGGATTAAAATAATCTTCTCTGTGTAACAAAGCAATAACATCCGCATCCTGTTCAATCGATCCTGATTCACGAAGATCTGACATCCTTGGTCTGTGCCCCTCCCTAGACTCCACAGACCTGTTCAACTGGGATACCGCAATTACCGGTATTGCCAGTTCTCTGGCAAGAGATTTTAAACCCCTGGAAATTATAGAAATCTCCTGCTGGCGATTTTCTCCACGAGGCGATTCCATCAATTGCAAATAATCTACCGCAATTAGTTGAATATCGTATTGAGCTTTTAATCTCCTTGCCTTTGCACGCACTTCCAATACTGTCAGCCCCGGTGTATCTTCAATAAAAATAGGCGCTTCGGAAAGAGACCCTAACCCATTTGAAAGTGCACTCCATAATCTATCATCATCTTCCAGAAATCCTTTTCTTAGTTTATGCGCATCGATCTTTGAGTGAGAACAAAGCATATTTTGCGCCAACTGCTGGGCAGACATTTCCATAGAAAATATTGCCGCCGGTTTTTTTTCTACCACCCCAATATGTTCGATAATATTCATAACAAAACTTGTTTTCCCCATGCTGGGCCTTGCGGCAACAATAACAAGTTCGGAAGGCTGCAATCCGCAGGTAAGGTCATCGAAATCGTAAAATCCGGTAGATAACCCCGTTAACCTGCTTTCCCTGTCATGCAGATTCTCAATACGGCTAAAGGTTTCTTTCAGTATTTCATTTAATTTAATGGACGATGCGTTAAATTTTTTCTGCGTAATCTCAAAGATCGCCCTCTCAGAGGAATCAAGTAAAAAGCCGGTATCAACGGCACCTTCAAATACCTGTTTTTGAATATTTGCGGCAACTTCAATGAGATTTCTTTTTATGGCATTTTCCCGTACTATATTCGCATAATATTCTACATTCCCAATAGTTGGAACCGCTTCCTCAAGTTCCACCAAATACTCTGCTCCGCCAACATTCTCAAGTAAGGAACGCTTCTTTAATTCTTCCCGCAACAAAACCAAATCAATGGCCTGCCCCTTATCATACAAATCTATTATGGCCTGGTATATGCTCTGGTGCGCCGTTTTATAAAAACTTTGCTTATTCAATATTGGCACAACTACATTTATAACCTCATTGTCAAGCAACATGGCGCCAATAACACTCATTTCGGCGTCCAGACTTTGAGGCAGCGTACGTTCAAGCACCGATTCTACTGCCATATATTTGTCCCTTTAAAAATCAGACAACATCCTCTTCTTCATTC
The DNA here is from genome assembly GCF_900696675.1 of uncultured Candidatus Kuenenia sp. NCBI lineage: Bacteria > Pseudomonadati > Planctomycetota > Candidatus Brocadiia > Candidatus Brocadiales > Candidatus Brocadiaceae > Candidatus Kuenenia > uncultured Candidatus Kuenenia sp. The sequence continues at coordinate 16,512 of NZ_CAADGZ010000036.1, forward strand.
ACCACTTGCACTTTACATGTTGTCTTCATTTCAGCGCTTAATACAACCGCAACATCATATTCGCCGCATTCCTTTACAGGATTTTCCAGTTTAATCATATCCACATCAATTGGTATCCCCTGTTTCTTCAGCACATCGGCTATATGAACAGACGTAACGGAACCAAACAACCTTCCTTCTTCATTCACCTTTGCAGGAATCCTGCAAACGGCGTTGGAAATAGTCTCCAAAATTTCCCGCAATCTTTCGCATTCTTCTTTCAGTTGTATTTCAATTTTCTTTTTTGCCTTCTCCAGTTGCTTCAAATTCCCTTCGGTAACGTAAGTGGCCATTCCCCTGGGCAACAGATAATTCCTCGCATACCCTTTTTTTACTTTAACAACATCACCGATCCTGCCAAGCGTGTCAATATTTTTTGTCAATAATAATTCCATGGAAAAATAACCTCCTAAGTTACGTATGGAAGCAAAGCCATAAACCTTGCTCTTTTAATGGACATTTTAACAGAACGTTGATGCCGGGCACAATTCCCCGACCGTTTTCTTGAAAAAAGTTTCCCCCGGGTAGTTGCAAGTTTCTGTAAATTTTGGATGTCCTTATAATCAACCTCCTCGACCCCCATTCTGCAAAATCTGCATTTGCTTGTTTTATTAAATATTTTTCTTGTCATAGTATTTAACCTTCTTATAAAAAATGTCTACGTTTACATCAAAACGGTATCTCTTCACCATTGATGTCCGAAACCATATTTTCAGACGTCGTATCTGAATTTGCGCTATCCAGTGATTGCCCCAAATCGTCTTTTGGCCGTTTGCCTGCACCGCCGCCAATGAACTGAAAATTATCCGCAACTACACGCAATGTACTACGCTTTTGTCCTTCTTTTGTTTCCCACTGATTAAATTGCAAGCGGCCTTCGATAAAGATAGGGCTTCCCTTGCTGAAGTATTCGCCAATAACTTCAGCTCTCCTGCCAAACATACTGACATCTACAAAACAAACTTCGTCCTTTTGTTCCCCGGTTTTGGACGTCCATTTGCTACTCACAGCTATCGCAAAACTTGCCACTGCCAACCCTCCTGCGGTATATCTCAGTTCAGGATCTCTCGTAAGGTTTCCCATAAGAAATACTTTATTAAGGCTTGCCATTCCTTACTCCTTTTATCTCTAACTAAAATTTTTCTTATTTAAACGACCGTCAGTATCTATAGTACGAGATGATTTCTTTTCTATAATAAGACTAGATTTAAAGTTAAACGTCTCCAACAGCTAAAACAGGTTCACATTTTTCTGCTGATAATACTTCCTCCGTTTTAGGCTCTTTTTCAGCTTCTTTATCTGAAAAACCTTCCTCAATGCCGGCAGCAGATAATTCTTCAATTACAGTATCTCTTAGTATTAAAGACCGAATAAGAAACTCGGATAACTGAAAATCCCTTTTCATCTGCGTAATGGATGTGTTTTCAGCATTAAAATGTATCAATAAGTATGTGCCGCGTTTGTGACTTTTAATCTTATAAGCTAATTTTTTCTCTCCCCATTTTTCAGTCTTTAAAATTTCCGCACCATTCTTTGCCAAAATATCGTGAATACTTTTTACTACGCCGTCCCAGTCGGAATTGGCGGGGACATTGTCAATCAGAAACAAACCCTCATACAATCTCAAATTCTCTTCCTCCTAACATTATTCATAAAAACCTTACATAAAACAAAAAAATTAGTTATTTTCATTCATACAACTTTCTATCCCCTTGTAAACCCATGTTTTCAAGGCTTTGCATGCTTCCTGAAGGGATTTCGCTATTTCAACATCTTCTTCTGCAGAAAACATTGAAAGGACAAAACGGCTCGTATCATTAAATTTGGGACGTCCTATTCCTATTCTCAAACGGGGGAAATCGGCAGTCCCTAAAGATGACGCAACTGATTCCAAACCACGATGCCCACCGCAGCCACCGGAGCGCCGAATACGTAATTTGCCGAATGGGAGATCTAAATCATCACATACGACCATAACATCCCTAGGTTGACATTTGTACATATTTACCGCTTCCTGAACTGCAATGCCGCTTAAATTCATAAATGTTTGTGGCTTTAGCAATATAATTTCTTCATGTTCCACTTCTTTTTTACAAAACAGAGATTGAAATTTATGCTGAAACCCTCCCATTCCCAGTTGTTGGGAAAATTCATCAATTACCATAAAACCCAGGTTATGCCTCGTCCTTAAATACTTCTCGCCGGGATTTCCCAGTCCAACTATCATCTTCATCAACAAATTCCATACTACGATTTTTCTGAAGCACCAGCTTCTTCTTTCGGCTTTTTAGTGATTACTTCAGGTCCGGCAATCAATTCTTCTTCTGATGCCGCTTTTTCCTCCGCAGCATGGTGCACAGAAACAACAACCGATTCTGCATCGGATAAATATTTAATACCTGCTATAGAAGGTAATTCTTTGACATGTATAGACTTACCCATTTCAAGTTCAGATACATTTACCTTAATATCCTCAGGAACAGCCGCAGGGAAACATTCTATCTCTATATTTTTCATAGTCTGGGTTAACACACCGCCCGCTTTCACTCCAACAGCACTCCCTGACAGTATTATTGGCACTTTTAAAGTCACCCTTTCATCCATAGAAACACGCGCAAAATCTACGTGCAATACCTTGTCTGAAAGATTATCATATTGGACATCTTTTATAAGAACAGACTCCTTTGTCCTGTCGTAAGCCAGATTGATCATACGAGCACCGGCATTTAAAACACGCCCGAATTCACCGCCATCAACGCTCAAAAGCACATTATCTTCTTTGTGGCCGTAAACCACTGCAGGTATATGTCCGGTCGCCCTCAGTTTTCTCACCGCCTTGGTTCTTTTTAATGTTCTTTTTTCCGCCTTCAATTCTAAAACTTCCATCGTTTTACAACTCCTAAAAATAACCTATTAAACAAATAAAGAGCTTACCGATTCATGATGATGTATTCTCATGATCGCATCTCCTAACAGACCTGAAATAGAAAGCACTTTAAACTTATCGCCAGTCGCTCTTGCTTTTTCAGAAAGCGGTATCGAATCAGTTATCACTATTTCTTTTATCGGGGCAGCTGACAATTTTTCTATCGCTGAACCGCAAAAAACCGGATGAGTCGCTCCGACATATATTTCTCTGGCGCCTTTTTCTTTCAGGACATACGCCGCTTGTGCAATAGACCCACCCGTTGCAATTAAATCGTCGATCATAATCACATTTTTATTTGCTACCTCTCCGATTATAAATCCTACCTCTGTCTCTTCAGGCCCTACCCGCCTCTTGTCAACGATTGCCATCTTCACACCCAAGCCCTTTGAATAATTCCTGGCGAGTTTTATACCTCCGACATCGGGAGTAACCACCACCAAATCTTCTGTCTTTAATTGTTCAAAGTATTTCATCATTACAGGAAATGCCAGCAGATGGTCTACAGGAATGTCAAAAAATCCCTGAATCTGAGCGGCATGTAAATCAAGGGTTAGAACCCTGTCAGCCCCTGCCGTAGTTATGAGATTTGCTACCAATTTTGCCGTTATTGGTACACGCCCTTCATCTTTTCTATCCTTTCGCGCATAACCATAATACGGCAGCACCGCAGTAATACGCGCGGCAGATGCCCGCTTTAGACAGTCTATGAATATAAGAAGTTCCGTTAAGCTTTCATTGACAGGTGCGCATGTTGGTTGAACCAAAAATACGTCAGCACCCCGAACATCCTCATTGACCTTCAGGTCAATTTCGCCATCGGGAAAACGGCCAACGTAGGCATTCCCCAGATTGATCGAAAGGTGTTCGCAAATTTTTCTTGCCAAATCAGGATTTGCATTTCCGGAAAAAATTTTCAAATGATCTAACTCTTCTATCCTTCTCTTTTTGTCCATTTCTCTACCTTAAAAAACTTGTTTTCCATTCTTCCCACTGCTTTTTACAACTGTACCATCGCTCACTTTCGTGCCAGATTCCAAATATGCAAATGGTCCTATACGACAATACCGGCCAATAACTACATTTTTGTTTATATAAGAAAAGGGATAAATTTTCGTTCCCGCCCCAATTTCCACATTATTTTCAACAAATGTGCTTCCTGTGTCTACTATAGTTACCCCGCTCTCCATAAAACCCTGCAGAATCTCATCATGCCTTATTTTGTTAACGATTGCCAATTCTTGCTGGGTATTTATCCCTAATACCTCAACAGCGTCATCCGCCTCAATTCCCTCTATTTTTTTCCCCTTATTGTGTAATATTGAAATGATGTCGGTTAGATAAAACTCCCCTTTTTTATTGTGTGGCTGAACCTCGCTCAATCCTTCAAGAAGGGCTTTCGTTTTAAATGCATATATTCCAGCGTTGATTTCATTAATTGCTAATACATCACCGTCGGCTTCACTTTCTTCTATAATTTTCGCTATACTACCATTTTTATCCCTATATATCCGCCCATACCCTTTTGGTTTTTCCAGGCGTGCGGTTAATAATACAACATCAGCCGCAGTTTCATTATTTATGCTTATCAGCCTTTTCAGTGTCCGGGGTTTAATAAGAGGCGCGTCGCCATTTAAAATTAAAACGATGTCCGCCGAACTATTAATTCTCTCTTTTACCGCAATAACGGCATGTGCTGTTCCTAATTGTTCCCGTTGTTCTACTATTTCAACAGGTAATCCCTCTAAACTTTCTCCTACTTCTTCTTTTTTGTCACCAACTACTATGATTATCCGGGGAATTTCAGCCTTTTGCACAGAGCAAATAACACATTCAAGAAGGGTGCTGCCGCATACTTCATGCAAAACCTTTGGCAATGGTGAACGCATTCGCGTACCCTTGCCAGCAGCCAAAATAACTGCCGTAATCTTTTTCATCTTTGTATTGCAATACACAAAATCATAAAACTACTGCAACTTACTCATTCCCTAAAAATAGAATGGCTACCCGGGGAGGACTCGAACCTCCAATGAGAGAACCAAAATCTCTAGTGTTACCATTACACCACCGGGTAGCATTCTGCTCTACTATTTTTTATACAATGATACTATGGATTGCACATCGCGTTATTCTGTACTATTCCGCCGTTAACACAGCGCCTTTATCCGCCGATGTAACACATTTTGCATACCGGGACAACACCCCATGTGTTATTTTTGGTTTTGGCGGTTTCCATGCTTCCTTTCTACGAGTAAGAATTTCCTTCGAAACATTCAAATTTAATGTGCGACCTGGAATATCTATCGTTATTTCATCACCATCCTCCACCAAGGCAATGGGACCCCCAACCATTGCTTCAGGCGATACATGCCCAACGCAGGGACCTTGCGTTCCCCCGGAAAAACGCCCATCCGTAATTAAAGCAACGGACTCTCCTAACCCAAGTCCCACAAGCGCCGCCGTAGGAGACAACATCTCTCTCATCCCAGGCCCCCCGCGCGGACCCTCATATCGTATCACGACCACCATGCCTTTGCTAATCATGGAATCCATAATTGCATTCATTGCAGCCTCTTCACTATTGAAAACCTTTGCCTTCCCAGTAAACTGCATCATGTTTTCGGATACAGCGCTCTGCTTTATCACGGCACCATCGGGAGATAAATTACCATATAAAACAGCTATCCCACCTTCTTTATGATATGCGGCATCCTTTGACCTTATCACCTCGCCATCGTTAATTATGGCGGATTTCGCTATCTCTTTTGTATTAAACCCGCTTACGGTAATACAATCGTACAGGTCATCCTGTAATCGATTCATTACGGCGGGAATGCCGCCCGCATAATATAAATCTTCAAGCAAATATTCGCCACCAGGCTGCAAGCTTGTTATATGAGGTGTTCTTGCACTAATTTCGTCAAACAACTTCAAATTTGCTTCCACGCCAGCCTCGTTTGCAATCGCAGGAATATGCAAACAGGAATTTGTTGACCCGCCAAGCGCCATATCTATCATGATCGCATTTTCAAATGCTTTACGCGTCATAATCTTTCTCGAAGTAATATCTTTTCTTACAAGATCTACAACCCGTTGGCCACTTTTATAGGCAATACGTTCCTTCTCCGCCGAAATTGCAAGAGAAGCGGCGCATCTTGGCAGAGACATACCTAACGCCTCCGATACACATGCCATCGTGTTGGCCGTATATAACCCCTGACATGATCCAGCTCCGGGACAAGCATCCATCTCTAAACACGACAATTCTTTATCGTCAATTTCGCCTTTACGTCTTCTCCCTACCGCTTCAAAGGTATCTTTCACCAGGGATAACTTTTGCTTTCCATAACGTCCGGAAATCATAGGGCCAGCAGTAACAACAATCCCGGGGATATCCAATCTTGCGCAGGCCATCAACATTCCCGGCGTTATTTTGTCGCAATTTGTAAGCATCACCAACCCATCCAGACAGTGAGCACTTACCACACACTCTATCATATCTGCAATCAGATCCCTTGACACAAGAGAATAATGCATTCCGCTATGCCCCATTGCAATGCCGTCACAGATACCCGGTATACCAAAAACAAAGCTTACCCCTCCTCCCGCATGGATGCCTTTTTCAATGGCCCTCTCCAGCGGACGCATATGGACATGTCCGGGAATAAGGTCGGTAAAACTGCTCGCTATTCCAATGAACGGTTTATCTAAATCCTCTTTGCTTAAACCAGTTGCGTATAAAAGTGCCCGTGCAGGAACACGCTCAAGACCTTTCGTAATTTTATCGCTTCTCAATTCCATGCCATTCCAATCTATGTAAACCTTTATCTGCCTATAATATTGTGAATTTTCATTATAGCGAAAAGCTTACTATTGTCAAATCAAAACTACCTTATGCTTTGGCAGTATAATTAGCTACAAACCAAAAATAATATGGAGATTCCCCCCTCTTTTAGATCAACTATTTTAATAATAATTACCCTAATATATTTCCACAACTGGATTTTCGCTTGACTTCCCTATAACACCACGTTTAAACTTTTGAGCGGCAATGATGCTTATTCCGTATATATTTTAACATTAAGAGTTTAGCGCCGTATAGGTACTGTAAGGGTTCACAAATAGAGATTTCTAAATTAGATTTACTTTTGTTGACATAAATAGTTATAGCATTTCTGAAATCACATTTTGTGAACTTCTTGAGTATAACTGGAGAGAAAGTCTCACACAACTAGCCGGATAAACATTCATTTCATTACTAAATTATTAATCCCTGGAAATTCGAGGAGCATTTTATGGACCATACTGAGCAATTGCAAATATCACAGATAAAAAGGGCAGGGTTGCATAGAAGGCTGTATGATTGGACGCTACATTGGGCACATACTCCCTATGGTTCCATTGCCTTATTTATACTGGCGTTTTGTGAATCTTCTTTCTTTCCCATTCCCCCGGATGTACTCTTAATGGCGCTTGCATTCTCAATCGCAAGAAAATCCTTTAAATATGCCGCCATTTGTTCCGTGGGGTCCATATTGGGCGGTGGTTTTGGATATTTTATAGGCTTCGGGTTGTTTGATTTTGTTGGAATACCAATCCTCACCACCCTTGGGCTTATAGAAAAATTTGATTATGTAAAAGAACAATACAACACCAATGCCTTTTCCGCCGTTGCCATTGCGGGGTTTACCCCAATCCCATACAAAGTCTTTACCATTGCGGCCGGGGCTTGCAAAATTAATTTGTGGACATTTTTAATTGCGTCAGCAATCAGCCGGTCGGGAAGATTCTTCATAGTTGCCGCTCTCATTTGTATTTTTGGGCCAAAGATAAAACATTTTATAGAAAAATACTTTAATATTATCTCCATTGCCTTTGTCGTATTGATAGTAGCCGGTTTTTTTGTCATCAAATTACTTAAATAAGGAAAGTACCATGAAACACACAATGGTTATATTCACATTTTTCATATTTACCTTAATATCTTCCTTTTCCTTACTGCTTGCGAAAACGGAACCACCTCAGACGTGGGAGTCACAAGTTGCAGGGAGGTTTTATCCTGGCAATGAAGCGGCATTAAAAGGCCAAATAAATGAATTTCTAAATGAGGTTTCCAGTCAAAAATCAAATGGAAGACCCCTTGCGATCATATCCCCCCATGCTGGATATGTTTATTCCGGACAAGTTGCAGCCTATGGTTATAGCGCTATAAAGGGACATGGATTTAAGAGGGTGATTGTGCTTTCCCCTTCCCACAGTGGGAGGAGATACCGGGGCGCCTCAATATTAAAAGCAACCAGCTATAAAACGCCTCTAGGGAAAATTTCTATTGACCAGGAAGCATGTGATTATTTGCTTAACACCTCTTTCACCGCAGAATCAAAAAATAAACGCAACAGCAGCCCCCTGAAGCTATTCGGAGATTATGACGGCGCATACAAGGGAGAACATTCTTTAGAAATGCAACTACCCTTCCTGCAAATGACCTTGGGGGATTTTAATCTGGTACCCATCATGATTGGCATATTGATCGATAATGATTTTGACAAAGTTGCAGAAGCCATTCGGCCATTGCTGGACGACAAAACACTGCTCGTCGTCAGTTCTGATTTTACCCATTACGGCGATGCGTACCGATATGTACCATTCAGAGAAAATGTGGAAGAAAACATAAAGATTCTTGACTATGGCGCTTTTGAAAAGATTCTTAATAAAGATTTTGACGGACTCAGGGAATATAGAAAACAAACGGGAATAAATGCCTGTGGAATATTGCCTATTTCAATTCTTTTAAAACTACTGCCAGATAGTGCAAAAGGACAAATTCTTCATTACGATACGTCAGGGCATCAGACAAATAATTTCGTCTATTCCGTTAGCTATGCATCCATTCTTTTCACAAAAGAGGCGGAAATCAAATCAGGCGAATATCACCCGCAAGAAAAACCACAAACGGAAGGGCAATCCATTTGTCTTTCAGAAAAAGAAAAGAAAACACTCTTATCGCTTGCCAGAAACACTTTGGAAACGTATGCAAATACAGGTGCTTCTCCTGAAATTGATTTGCAGCTTTTCACACAAACGCCAAGGCTTTTCGAAAAATATGGCGTGTTTGTAACATTAAAAGAACAGGGGCAATTGCGCGGGTGCATTGGGTATATCCTTCCCAAAACCTCCCTTTGCCAGGCGGTAGTTGAAAATACCATCAACTCCTCTGCAAAAGACAATAGATTTCTGCCGGTAACCCATGAAGAAATGAATGACATTGATATAGAAATTTCCGTTTTGAGTCAGCCAAGAAAAATAAGCGGACCCGAAGGGTTTACCGTTGGACAGGAAGGCATAGTAATTCGTAAAGGATATGCAAACGCAGTATTTCTTCCACACATTGCCGCTGAACAGGGGTGGGACAAAACGGAAACCCTTCAACATCTCTGCAAAAAAGCCGGATTACCCATAAATGCATGGAGAGACAACGATATGGAGTTCTTTGTTTTCACGGCAGACATATTTCACGAGGCAATAGGAATTTAAAATAGTTTGCCTGCAGTTTTTGCCCAAAACGTATTGAAGCTTCTTATTAAACAGATTTTTCTCTATCGGAGTATATTATTGGAAGAAACTGCAAAAAAAATACTCTTGGAAATTGCCAGAAAGAGCGTCGCGTCCGCGGTAAAAAAAGAACCTGCCCCGGACTTTTCCTATGATCATCCTGATATTCAGGCAAAACAGGGTGTTTTTGTCACTATAAAAAACCGGGGAAAGCTTCGTGGCTGCATTGGCCGGTTTGTATCTGATATTCCACTCTACAAGCTTGTTTCTGAGGTGGCAATTTCCTCAGCGACTGAAGATTCACGTTTTTTCGACAATCCGGTTACCTCGTCTGAACTTGACCAAATTAACATTGAACTCTCCATCCTATCTCCGCTAAAACGTATCACAGACCCCTTTGATTTTGAATTAGGAAAACATGGCATGTACGTCAAAAAAGGCTTTCAATCAGGATGTTTTCTTCCCCAGGTGGCAACTGAAACCGGATGGAGCAAAGAAGAATTCCTTTCCCACTGTTGCTCCGGCAAAGCGGGTTTGCCCAAAGAAGCCTGGAAACACAGAGACATCGAAATGTATACCTTTACCGTTGAAATAATCAAAGACGACCGATAATCATATTCACCCTAAATCCTGCAAACGATTTTCGCAATGCGAAAATCAGTATTTTCCACTACCAAGATTGGCAAAAAGCGATAACAGATATCCGTTTTTTAGCAATTGTGGTAGCGCTATTGTACTACTTTAAACA
>NZ_CAADGZ010000037.1:0-26713 GCF_900696675.1 uncultured Candidatus Kuenenia sp.
TTAAAAACAAATGTTTAAGTTTTTTCAAAAATATTAACGAGTATACAGATGAATTGTCTACTCTTTTAACTGAAAATTTTCAAATTATTGGCGAGCAAATTTCGAAAACCTGATTTGTTTGACTATATTAACCAGGGCTATACCCGTAACATAAGTAAACGTCTTTACGGTTTGAGAAAGCGCTGCTTTCCCGCATATAAAGACAATAAAAAAACCGATAAAAAAAGGAAACTTTTTTCAAGAAGTTTCCTTTTTCTATCGTTTATATTTTTTAGTTTTATTAATTTCATCATGTACAAAATCTTTTCATTTATTTCGTCTTCTATCTATATTTTGCAAATTTACTATATGCATACCTCAAGCCCAAAGGCGCTGTAGTCCGTAATTTTAAAGCAATATTTGTCATTTCTCGCACCATATTGTTTATTGCCAACCGAATGATACGTTTCGACCTGTCATATGTTAATAAGACCATGCCTATGAAATATAATTTAAAAAGAATAACGAGAATTACCGGGGAAGTGAAAAGCAAAACCTTCAGCCTGGAAGTCTCTTCGACAAATTCCTGAAATCCCGGCATTAAAAACAATATCGTTATTGAACACGTCGCTAAAAGAATAAGAAACACCTTTACGGACATATAAACCAGTGCGCATTTTTTAAAGCAATTATCCCCTGTTCCGTCAAAATCCTGTATTGTTGAAAAGAATTCCTCTTTTTTCTTCAGTATATTTTCTAAAAACTCAGCTATTGTATTATTTTTTATTTGTTCCATTAAATCATCCCGAAACTTTTATGTTAATTTTTCCCTGCAAATCTGTGGTTATATTGTGTTTCATAGTACTTCACAAATTCACCATTCTTTATTTGCTTCCACCATTGCTCATTTTCTTCGTACCATTTTATTGTGCCTCTCAAGCCTTCCTCAAAATCTATCTGCGGTTTCCATCCTAAAGACTTCAGTTTCGTACAATCCAGAGCATAACGCCGATCATGCCCCTCCCTGTCTTTTACGCTTTCTATCATACCTTCATCTTTAGCAAGTACGCTTAATATAAATAACGCCGTATCTATATTTTGTTTTTCATTTCCACCGCCAATATTATAGACTTCACCCTCTTTCCCATTTTCAATGATAAAATCGATAGCAGCGCAATGGTCTTCCACATGAATCCAGTCCCTTTCCTGCCTTCCATCGCCATACAACGGAAGTTTTAACCCTTCAATTGCATTGGTAATAAAAAGCGGAATAAACTTTTCCGGATGTTGATAAGATCCGTAATTATTGGACGCCCTGGTTATAATAATTGGCAATTTGTACGTATTCCAGTAAGCAAATGCAAGGCGATCCCCCCCCGCCTTGCTGGCTGCATATGGATTACTTGGGTTTAACGAATCGATTTCTTTAAAAGCATCATGGAAGGCGGTGCCATACACTTCATCCGTTGATATTTGAATGAACTTCTTAATGGTATATCTGCGTGATGCTTCCAGCAGTACGAATACCCCTTTTATATCAGTATCTATAAACGTACCAGCGCTGAGTATGCTACGGTCAACATGTGTTTCCGCTGCGAAATTGACAATTACATCAATCTTTTCGGTGGACATTATATGGTCAACTAATTCCTGATTACAAATATCGCCCTTATAGAATTTGAAATAACCGGAAAATTCCCTGTCTTCACGAATATCTCTTAGATTTTCCAGATTGCCCGCGTAAGTCAATTTATCAAGCACTACGACATGGTTATGCTTAACCATACGGCGGACAAAGTGACTCCCGATAAATCCAGCGCCACCCGTTATCAGTATTGCCATAATTTGCTCCAGAAAATCAGCCCCGGCCTAAAACCACACCGGGGAATCTTTACACTGCTTTTATTTGTTTGCAGAACTCAGCCATATTTCCACAAAGAGACGCATACAATGCGTCTCTACATGGATTTCTTTTATTTATTCGCAAGACTCAACCATGTTTCCGCACGTTTCAGCGTTGCCATAACGTGTTCTTTCTGTCCACGGGCTTCTTCTTTGCTCAATGCCTCTTCCGCAGATCTTTTCTCTTCCCGAACTTTCACAATGTCTATTTCTTCTTTTGTAACACACGAATCAGCCAGTACGATTGCTTTATTCGCATCCATTTCAAGAAAACCCCCATCAATCGCAAAGCTTACCGTAGAGTCTTTTTCGTCCTTTATCGTCAGGATACTCGTCTGTAATTCAGTAATAAATGGTGCATGGTCAATCAATATTCCAAACGAACCTTGTGTTCCCATAGCGGTTATACTCTTTACCAAACCTTTAAATACTGTTTTCATCGGAGTTATAATCTCTAAATCAAACGTTTTTGTCATGCTTAACCACCCATTTGCTTTGCTTTTTCAACCACTTCCTCAATACCCCCTACCATATAGAAGGCTTGTTCCGGCAAGTTGTCATATTTACCTTCCACTACCTCTTTAAAACCACGTATGGTTTCCTTTAATGGCACATACTTGCCCTTCGTGCCGGTAAACTGTTCTGCAACAAAAAAAGGTTGAGATAAAAATCTTTGTAATCTCCTTGCCCTGGCAACCAATACTTTATCTGCCTCCGAAAGTTCTTCCATGCCAAGAATCGCAATGAAATCCTGTAATTCCTTAAAGCGCTGCAATATCCTTTGCACCTCCCTTGCGACCTCATAATGCTCCTGTCCCAATATTCTTGGATCCAATATCCTCGAAGTAGATCGCAGAGGATCAACAGCGGGATAAATACCCAGTTCAGCAATCTGTCTTGATAAAGCAATAGTTGCATCCAGATGAGGAAATGTCGTTACGGGAGCAGGGTCGGTAAAATCATCCGCAGGAACATACACCGCCTGCAATGAAGTGATAGAACCTTTTTTCGTAGTAGTAATCCTTTCCTGTAAGTCACCCATTTCAGTAGCGAGGGTAGGCTGATAACCTACAGCAGATGGCATACGGCCTAAAAGGGCAGAAACCTCAGAACCAGCCTGAACGAATCTGAAAATATTATCAATAAACAAAAGGACATCCTGCCCCTCAACATCCCTGAAATATTCCGTCATGGTCAGAGCGGTCAATGCGACCCTTAATCTTGCCCCGGGCGGTTCATTCATCTGGCCAAAGACAAGAACGGTCTTATCGATAACCCCCGACTCTTTCATTTCAAGCCACAGATCATTTCCTTCGCGGGTTCTTTCTCCAACGCCCGCAAAAGCGGAATAGCCGCCGTGTTCCGTGGCAATACTTCTGATAAGCTCCATAATCAGCACCGTTTTCCCAACCCCTGCGCCGCCAAACATACCAATTTTTCCACCACGGGCAAACGGAGCAAGAAGGTCAATAACTTTCAAGCCCGTTTCCAAAACGGTGGTAGTCGTCTCTCTCTCCTCAAATGAAGGTGGTGCACGGTGAATGGGCAGACGTTTTTTCGCATGGAACTCTTCCTTGGTATCAATCGGCTGCCCTAACAAATTAAAAATCCTTCCAAGCACCTCTTTGCCAACAGGAACCGTTATCGGGCCCCCTTCATCCAGCACGTCCATACTCCGCACAAGTCCATCGGTTGAAGACATTGCAATACATCTTGCCGTATCGTTTCCAAGATGCTGGGCAATTTCCGCAACAACAGAAATCTTTTTCTTTTCATCATTAATACTAACCGCACTTTTAATTGGCGGCAATTTTCCCGACTGGAATCTCACATCAACTACAGGTCCTATTACTTGTACAATTTGCCCAACATTATTAGGTTCCGTTATATTTACCACTTTATATATCCACTCCTTCCATTATTTCCTCTGTCGAAAACAGATAGTTCGGTAAAAGTATGTCTCTCTATCCAATAATTACCAGCGAATACCTGAAAGCCGCTTAAATAAGATAAAATCCTGTCTGATAACCATTTATCATGCCAAAGCTTCAGCACCTGAAACTATCTCAAGCAATTCTTTGGTAATGGCCTCCTGCCTTGCTTTATTATAGATGCTTGTCAAGTTATCTATCATATCCCCTGCATTTTCGGTAGCAGCAATCATGGCAACTCTCCTGGCCGCAAATTCAGACGTCAGCGATTCTAAAATGCACTGATATATCTGCGTCTCGATATATTTAGGGAATATATTATTGAGAATATCTTCGATGGAAGGCTCTACAATGTACTCCCTTTTTTCTCTTCCTTCCCCGCCAAATCCTTCCTTTTCAATAGGAAACAAGCGGATGCTTGCAGGAAACGACTGCATTATGGTGTGAAATTTGGTAAAAAATACATGCAACTCTCCATACTCCTGATCATTATAGTCCAGGATTAATTTTGCAGCAAAGGATTTAACCCAATCCAAACCCAGCTTTTCCACACTTTCAGGGATATACTCTTCGATTGAATATACGTCTCTTCTTTTCGAAAAATACAGATTCGCCTTTTTCCCTATAAGGATTAATTTCACTTGCCGATTGCTTTCTTTAATAAATCTCACTGTTTTTTGAATAATGTTATTATTATATGCACCGCATAATCCCTTATCCGCAGTGATTAGCACAATTTTTACCGGAGAATTCTCGCTTTCTTTTTTAGCAAACCAGCGGTAAGCGCTTTCCTGCGGCAAAGAAGAAATTAAATCACTTACCATTTGATGAAGTTTTTCTGCAAAAGTTCTCGATGCGTACACCCTGCTTTCCACTTTTTTAAAACGGCTCGCGGCTACCATTTCCATAGCCCGTGTAATCTGCTTTATGCTTGAAATACCTCTGATTCTCTCTTTAATTTCGCGCGTACTCTGCATCCGCTAACCCTTCTTGTCAAAAATTTGCTTAAATTCCCTGATAGCGTTTTCCAGCTTCGACGATAATTCCTGGTCGATTTTTTTCTTCTCGTTAATTTCCAAACTTATCGAGGCGTGTTTTTGCTTCATGAAAGCAAGAAATTCTTTCTCGAATTTTTTTATTTTGTCAACCGGAATATCATCCAAAAAACCGTTTATTCCGGCAAAAATAGCCATAATCTGATCTTCCACCAAAGCGGGTTCATACTGCGGCTGTTTCAGGATTTCTACCAGTCGTTCACCTTTTGCGATTTGGGCCTGGGTAAATTTATCCAATTCCGAACCAAACTGCGCAAACGAAGCCATTTCTCTGTATTGCGCCAATGTAAGCCGCAACATGCCTGCAACTTTTTTCATTGCCGGTATCTGTGCGTTTCCTCCCACCCTGGATACAGACAACCCTACAGAAATCGCTGGCCTTACGCCGGCATTAAACAAATCGCTTTCAAGATAAATCTGTCCATCTGTAATGGAAATAACATTTGTCGGAATATAAGCAGAATAATCACCGCCCTGTGTTTCTACCACGGGCAAGGCTGTTAGAGAACCAGCACCAAGCTCATCGTTGAATTTCGCCGCTCTTTCAAGCAAACGTGAATGCAAATTAAAAATGTCTCCCGGAAATGCTTCCCGCCCCGGTGGACGTCTTAAAAGGAGAGAAATCTGTCGGTATGCAATCGCATGCTTGTATAAATCATCATACATAACAACCGCATGCATGCCGTTATCCCTGAAATATTCTCCCATAGCGCAACCTGCATAGGGCGCTATATATTGCAATGGAGCGGGATCTCCGGCAGATGCAACCACAACAATGCTATTGTCCATGACATTATTTTCTTCCAATGTCTTCACTACGCTCGCAACCGTAGACATCTTTTGCCCGATTGCCACATAGATACAATACACCCCTGATGTTCTTTGGTTGATAATGGTATCCACCAAAATCGCCGTTTTCCCTGTCTGCCGGTCACCGATAATCAGTTCACGTTGCCCTCTTCCTATGGGAATCATTGCATCAATCGCCTTTATACCTGTTTGCAAAGGTTCTTTTACAGGCTGTCTTTCCACTACGTTCGGAGAACCGCCCTCTATGGGCCGGAATTCTTCGGTAGCGATCGGACCCTTTCCATCGATCGGCAGGCCAAGGGCATTCACTACACGCCCCAACATCGCCTTGCCCACCGGCACCTGAACAATTTTCCCTGTAGTTTTTACAACATCGCCTTCCTTTATTTTATCCTCGGAACCAAGCAAAATTGCGCCTACATTATCCTCTTCCAGATTCATGGCAATGCCATATACGTTATCCGGAAACTCCAATAATTCGTTTGACATGCATTCATCAAGACCGTAAATACGGGCAACGCCGTCACCAACCTGCATCACGTGGCCGACATTTTCTAACTTTAACTTTTCTTCGTAGCTTTCAATTTCTCTTTTTATGATTGAAGCAATATCCCCTAACGCCATATACTCCTACTCCTGTATAAACCATTAAAATCATGTGGCAAGTTTACACCTGACACGAAACAAACCTGGCCAAGAATATAATACTCATAGTGACTTTCCAACTTTAAGAAACAAGCAGACTGCTATGATTAATTTGCCCTGATTTCCATAAGTTTCGACCTTAAATTTCTCAACCGGCTGACAACACTGCCGTCAATCATTTTATTTTCAATCTCAACTACAAGTCCTCCCAGTATTTGAGGATTTTCAACAACTTCTATCTCCACAATCTTACCGGTGAGTTTTTTAATGCCTGCCTTGAGATTTTCCAGTCTCTCGCCAACTATAGGTATTGCAGCCTGTATTTTTGCCCTGATCACCCCTGTTTTTTTATCAACAACCTTTCTGTACACATCGGGGATTACGTCTAAAAGCACCTCTCTCCTACGATCCACCAATAAATACAAAAAGTTAATCATCTGTCCGGAAACGTACTCGCCAAACACTGCTTTGATAGTATCTTTCTTTTCCTTACGTGTTATGGAAGGATGTAGGAGCACCTTCTTAAAATCTTCATGCCTTGCCATTGTATCAGAAAGCAGATCGAGATCCTTTTCCACCTGTCCGAGCAAATCCTTATCAGCCGCCACTCCAAGAAGCGCATTCACAAAAGTAACCGCAACGCTCTTATCTAACACTCACCCCCCCCATATCTTTAATCACATCATCAACCAACGTTTCCGCAGTCTGCTGATTGATGGACTGTTGAATTATACGTGAAGAAGCCAGCATAGAAAGGGAAACCACCTGGTTCCTGATCTCGGTAATGGCTTTTTTTCTTTCCTGTTCAATGCCTTCCTGTGCTTTCAAACGAATCAGTTCCGCCTCATCCTGCGCACGCTTTACAATCCCTTCGCCAAGTTTTCCCCCTTCATCGATCGCTTCCTGAATCTTGATTGCCGCAGCAGTTTCGACCTCAGCAAGTTTCACCTGATAGTCGATTTTCATCTTTTCGGCAGCGGACTTGTCCCCTTCTATCTTTGCGTAAGTGCTTTTTATCCCTTCGCTTCTCTCCTTCATGAGAGCCGATATTCTGCCAAAAAGAAACTTTTTGAGAACAAAAAGCAGTATTAAAAACCCAACGCCCTGGACTATAACAGACTTAAAATTTATTCCAAGGGTATTTAAAATGTCCAATGAAATCTCCTCCTACATCAATTCTTACTTGATAGCGTGTTGAATTACCTCTAAAACAGCTTCCGTCTTCGGCAATTTTCCAAGAAGGATAAAAGACACCATCAATGAATAAATCGTCAGAGATTCAATAAACGCAAGACCAACAAACATAACCAATTGTATCTTCCCCGCCATGTCAGGCTGTCTGGCCATACCATTTGCCGCACCATAAACTGCAATTCCCTGTCCAATACCGCACCCAAAGGCAGCGATAGCCAATAATGACACTGCAATAGCTAATAAAGCAAAATATACCACCTATACCCCTCCTTCTAAAAAAAGTAATTTAAAATACAGATATCACCAACTTCAATCGCAATCTTTTTCTGATTGCAGCACAACTTTCTTCTCCTCTTTTTCCCGCACTATACTATTCATCTTATGTAACAAAACACTCTATGCAGAGCGCGATAAGAAGCAGAAAATACCCGTTATTTCGCGCTCAACTGAAGAACTATCTCCGCGGCAGACGAAAGTAATTCTTCGTTTGAAGTATTCTTCCTGAATATTTTAAGAACCTCCTCAGATTTAGGCAGTTTTCCAAACAGCATAAACGATATCATTAGAGAATAAATCGCAAGAGACTCAATAAAGGCAATTCCGATTATCATTGCCAACTGCACCTTCGCCGCAACCGAAGGCTGCCGCGCCATACTTTCAACGGCGCTGCTCACCACTTTTGCCTGAGCGAGAGCACAACCAAACGCTGCAACTGCAACTACAGGAATTCCAATCACTAATGCTACAAAATAATCCATTTCACTACTCCTTTTATTGAAAATTTGAACCATTTAAAAATAGCATCAAACTCTTATTGGAGAGATAAAAAATGAAAACCAGAACCCACTGCGCAGTTGCAGATTAACTTAATGATGTTCTTCTTCATCGTGGATGCCAATAGCCCCTGCAATGTAAAAACTCGCCAGAAGCGCAAAAATCATCGCCTGGATAGTGCTTCCAAGTAAAGCAAGAAATACCATTGGCAGATGTATCGGTAACGGTATAAAACCAAGCAGAAAGGGAGCAAACCCGATAAATATCGCAATCACCGTATCCTCACCCAGGATGTTTCCAAAGAGTCGCATGGATAACGACAGGGGACGGGAAAGCACTTCCTGCATTATATGCAGCGGAAAGGTAAGTGGTGCAAGCCATACAGGTTTACCCACCATATGCTTAAGATAACCAAAAACTCCCTTGCTCTTTATCCCTTGATACTGCGTTGCAAAGAAAACAATAAGCGCAAGTGCAACTGTTGTGTTTAAATTACTCGTAGGTGAATGGAACAGGGGTATCTGCCCCAACATGTTCATGCAAAATATATAAATAAAGAACGTGCCAATAAAAGGTATAAAACGCTCTGCCACCCGCCCCATCTGTGATTTTGTAAAATTTTCCAGCCCTTCAACTATAAGTTCCAACAGGGACTGAATCCTCCCGGGCACCATCCGTAATTTCCGGGTTGCCAGAAGGGAAAATAGTCCCAGAAAAATGATTATCAACGCAGACATCACTATCGGTACCCACTCATGTTTTGTCAAACCAAAAAACTGACTGTGTGCGTCCGATGGAATAAAATCTAAAAATGATGGCAATTCGGTGGAAGTACCACCATCGCCGCCGTGACCTTCAGCAGACACTCTCCCTTGCTCCTTTCGATATGAATTCTATTTTAAACCTAAGCTGGCATAGCCAGAACCAAACAAGCACTAAAAGCGAAATACGAAAGAGAAACCACAGATTATACCGATTTCGTCGTTAGCTCAGCCGAACGATTCCAGAGATTAAAGAAACGGCACAAGCTTATAATTGACCAATTTCACCGTTAAATATTTTGCCAAAAAATGCAAAGAAATTACTAATCTGACAAGATACTAACCATTCACCTTTTCGTAAGGGAATTTTACCCTATTGTTCAATTGCCTTACGAACAAGCTCCCCAATATTTTCAGCATTATTACGGCCATTACCATGCTTAGTCCTATAAACAGAGCGATTATATTGACCTCTAAAAAGACGCATGCAAAAAAAAGCATCCCCCCCGCTATGAAATACTTCGCAATACTCACCTTGAGGATAAACCCCTTTATTTGCGCCCTTTTTTTCTCAACACCAAAACGTATTCCCCACCACGACATTTTAAACAACAACAAACTAATGAAACACCCTATTGCAACACTTAACGTCAATTTTGCGGACATATAAGAAAACGAACCCGCTATTATAATCAGCGATAAATAAAATGACATCTGGAAGACTCTCCCGGGAAATCCTTCATCCAGAGAAAGAGTATCAGTTTTCTCGTCCTGCAGACTTGTTCTCGTTTTCATCAGATATTTTTTTTATTACTTGAAAAAAGTTAATAAAACTGCCAATAGCACCCCAAAACAGAAAAATCATTAGAAACCATGGAGCGGTTCCATATCTTTTGTCAACATAAGTACCCAGGAAATATCCACCGGCCAAAGCGCCCGCCGTTGTAAATCCGAAACTCCCAACCAGACCTATTATTCTGTATGTCTCAGGGTCTTTCTTAATAAAAAACAAGATAGCTCCTATTGGGAAAAATATCTTTCTATCGCCTGCTTAATGTGCATTGCCACTTTTGATTGTGAATCGACAATATTTAAATACAAAGAGGCGCTTTTCGGCTGACATATCCCCATAATCAATCGTTCTTCATGTTCTTCTGAATAATCGCAAACAAGCCTGCTTATGCTATCATATTTATCGCACACATGTTTTCTCAACAACTCATTTTTTGTCAAAATAGCATCCTTAGCAGTTTTTAACACATCCAATGTCTCTTTAAATAATTGTGTCACTTCATTTGCAGCCTTATCGCCAAAGAGTAATTTCTCATTTATTTTGACCCGAATGTGACGTATCATGTTATCCATTACATCCGTGGCCATCTCTATATGTCCCACTACGACTGCCAGAGTTTTAAACCGGTTTTTCTCAGATTCGTCATTTTTATTAACACCGCTTAACATGCTTACCGTCTCATTTTCTTCGTCATGCACCAATCTGCTGATTCTCTGTGCATCATCAAGCAATTCCACTTTATTTTTCAAGAACCCCAGCATGCACAAATTTAAAACAGACTCGGCATTTAAACACATAGAACTTATCCGTTCCAATATCACTTTCGCGTCGTCATTTACATTTGTCATATCAAAACCTTTTTTCCCAACTCTTTGATTTTCGGATATAACCGCATATAAAGATTTTCATAGCGTTTTCACCACTTCGCCAAACGCGGCAATGGTATCATTTATCTCTTTCTCGCCATGCACGGTCGAAACAAAAGCCGCTTCAAACTGCGAAGGGGCAAAGTAAAATCCACGCTCAAGCATACCGTGAAAAAACTTTGCGTATCTGCCAGTATCGCATAGTTTTGCAGTAGCATAATCAACCACCGGTTTGCTTGTAAAAAAGGTGCACAACATAGACCCTACCCTGGTATGATATGCAGGAATATTGGCATCATTGCATACCTTCTCCATACCAGCCGCTAATTGTTTTGACCTTTCTTCCAAGCCTTTATAAACAGCATTGTCTTTTAATATTTCCAAAGTAGCAATCCCCGCAGTCATCGCTACGGGATTACCTGATAAGGTACCGGCCTGATACACGGGGCCTACAGGAGATATGCCATCCATAATTTCTTTTTTACCGCCGTATGCACCAACAGGAAGCCCTCCCCCTATAATCTTCCCCAGCGTAGTCAGATCAGGTGTAATGTTGTAAAGCGCCTGCACGCCGCCATGCGCAACCCTGAAACCGGTCATTACCTCATCGAAGATGAGGACAATACCATATTTTTTCGTTATTTCCCTTAATCCTGCCAGATAATTCTTCGCCGGCGGAACGACGCCCATGTTTCCGGCGACTGCCTCCACAATAATACATGCAATTTCATTACCTCTCCTGGAACAAACCTCATTTACCGCATCAATGTTATTGTAGGGAAGGGAAATGGTATGTTTTACAAAATCGCCGGGAATCCCGGGACTGTTTGGCATGCCTAATGTTGTGGCGCCGGAACCGGCCTGTACCAGCAAACTATCCACATGCCCATGGTAACAACCCTCGAACTTAATAACCTCATCGCGTTTTGTATGTCCCCTGGCGAGACGGATTGCACTCATAGTTGCTTCTGTGCCGGAGTTCACCATCCTGATCTTTTCGATAGACGGCATCGCTTCCTTCACAAGTTTTGCCAGTTGTATTTCAAGTTCCGTTGGAGCGCCGTAGCTGGTGCCATTCGCAACCGCTTCGTTTACCCTTTTTACAATTCTCGGGTCAGCATGGCCAAGAATCAGAGGTCCCCATGAACCAACATAATCTACATACCTATTGCCGTCTATATCGGTAAGGCAACACCCCGAACCGGACTTTATAAAGATAGGCGTGCCGCCCACGCCACCAAAAGCCCTCACCGGGCTGTTTACTCCGCCAGGTATGACACTCTGCGCATCCAGAAACGCCTTTTTTGATTTCTCAGTAATTATCTTTGACATATATAACCTAATCTTTGTATATAAGTATAAATTCTTATCTCTAAAGCTGAAATCTTGGAAAGCGGGAATCATAGCAAAACATATTTTTTTTGTCAACTATTATTGCGTATAACCCATGAGAAAAATCATAAGTATCGCTGTTTTAATTTCCGGCAACGGTAAAACGTTGCAAAATTTTATCGACTGCATAAAGTCTGGCTCGTTGCCTGCTAAGATTCAAATAGTCATCAGCAGCAACCCTGATGCAAAAGGGCTGGAACGTGCAAAGATAAATGCTATTCCTACTGCAGTAGTTTCCCGTTCTTCATACAAAGACGTCAATTCGTTTAGCGAAGCAATTACCAAAAAACTGGAGGAATACCCTATCGAGCTAATCACCCTTGCGGGTTTTATGCATTTATATAAAATTCCGGATACATATTCCGGCAGGGTAATGAACGTCCACCCCGGCCTCATTCCAGCTTTCTGCGGACATGGATATTACGGGCATAAAGTGCATGAGGCGGTTATCGGGTATGGCGCAAAAGTATCCGGGTGTACCGTACATTTTGCGGATAACGTGTATGATAATGGCCCCATTATCATACAGAGGACTACGCCCGTATTTGACGACGACACGCCGGATACACTTGCTGAACGGGTTTTTAAGGAAGAATGTACCGCATACCCTGAAGCAATCCGCCTGTTCGCTGAAGGCAGATTAAAGAGAGAGGGCAGAAGGATAGTTATACTAAAAAAAGAGTAAAGGAGTCGAATAATTATGACAAAAACAAGATGGAACTATATTATTCCCTTTATCATAATCATAGCATTAAATCTCTGCGGTTTAAAAATATATGGTTTTGAAGTCAGTACCACAAATAAAGGAAAAGAAATAAAATGGAAAAAAGATACGGTAACGTATCTTATCAACACTACTGACGGCCCTTCCGGCAGCCTTGACGCTATATTGGCGGCAATGCAGACATGGACAGACGTTGACACATCTACATTTGTATTCATTGATGGTGGCACAACCTCAAAAAAAAACCACGGCGAACCAGACGGCATTAATATTATTGATTTTGGAACTATTAAGGAAGAAGGGGTATTGGGGCAAAACTCTTTCTGGTTTTATACGTCCGGAGAAATGTTTGACAGCGATATACGTTTTAACACCAAAAATACCTGGAGCACAGACGGCTCGTCAGACAAATTTGACGTGCAGAATATAGGCACGCATGAACTCGGTCACTCCCTCAGTTTGGCGGATCTTTATAGCAACAGCGATTCTGAAAAGACGATGTATGGCTATGGTTTCGCCGGCGATACCAGCCAAAGGACGCTGCACCAGGACGACATGGATGGGATTACCTACTTGTATCCCTCTACGAAGAACAGCAACATCTCCGGTACGATAATTGACATTGAAGGAACACTACTGGAAAAAGTTAAGCTGCGGCTGAAAAAGGGAAGCAAAACAAAAAAGAAAACAAAATCAGACGAAAACGGTTACTTTGAATTTACCAATTTAAAAGGCGGTTCCTACAAAATTATCGCAAGGAGAAGCGGCTATAAAAAATCAAAGACAGCGGTAGAACTTGGTGAAGCAGAAGAGAAAGAAATTGAAATCATAATGGATGAAAAATAAACATTAATAACATTAACAATGAAAAATACGATTATCCTATTTCTTTTTATTCTGCCCCTGTTTGCTGCCTTCCCCCCTCAATCAGCGCTACCCGAAGATAACATATCTCAACAATCGATATTGCAAAATCAATTTATGGAAGAGTTAAAATGGTTGCAGGAAGAAAGTGTTGTTTCCACCGCATCACGCCGTGAGCAGAAAGTTTCAGAAACACCTGCGGCAGTCTTTGTCATTTCACAGGAAGATATACGCCGTTCAGGCGCAAACAGTATTCCTGAAGTACTCCGGATGGCGCCAGGGGTACACGTTGCACGGATTGATGCAAATAAATGGGCAATAACGATGAGGGGCTTTAATAACCGGTATGCCGATAAATTACTTGTTTTAATTGACGGACGCACAGTTTACACCCCCCTGTTTTCGGGAACATACTGGGATGTTCAGGACACAATGCTGGAAGATATAGAACGTATCGAAGTTATCCGAGGTCCTGGAGGCGCGTTGTGGGGCGCCAACGCCGTTAACGGAATTATAAACATCATCACAAAAAGCGCAAAAGACACCCAGGGCGGACTCTTCACTGGAAGCGCAGGCAGCGAAGAACGGGGCATGGGAGGGCTTCGCTATGGCAGCAAGATAGGCGGGAATGCCTATTTCCGCATCTATTCAAAATATTTCAACCATGACGATTTCGTTCTTGAATCAGGTGACAGCGCAAACGATAGCTGGGAGTCTGCACGTGCCGGTTTCAGGGTTGACTGGGATTACTCAAGTAAAGATGTGTTAACATTTCAAGGCGATATTTACACGGGTGATGAAAGCGAAAGGAATAATTTCAGACAGAGTTCTGACATCTATGTATCAGGCGGTAATTTACGGGCCAACTGGAAACATGCCATTTCGGACACTTCAGACATGATGTTGCAGATATATTATGACAGAACGAACCGCATAACTACAAGCATTGAGGAAGAACGCGACACCTTTGACATTGATTTTCAACATAGTTTGCGTCTTACCGGCTGGAATGAATTTATATGGGGACTTGGATATCGTTACACGCAGAACGACACCGAAGACGATGACGGATTATTGCTTGATCCTCAAAACAGGGAAAACAACTTATTCAGCATGTTTCTGCAGGATGAATTTTCCTTTTTCGAAGATACGGTGAAGGTTACCTTCGGAACCAAGTTTGAGCACAATGATTACACCGGGTTTGAAATACAACCAAGTTTAAGGGTACTCTGGGCATTTACCTATACCCAAACGGTATGGGCTGCCGTTTCACGAGCGGTGAGAACCCCTTCCCGTGTTGAATCGGATATAATAATTGATTATTCACCCTATTATTACTTTACCGGCAACGATGACCTGGATGCTGAAAATCTTTTGGCCTATGAAATAGGATACCGCATTCAGTTTTCAAAAAAACTTTCACTGGATATTGCCACGTTCTACAACATGTACGACAGCATAATAAACGATGTTAACGACGAAACGTTTGAAAATATTTTTGACGTAGAAAGTTATGGCATAGAAACAACCTTAAACTGGCAAATAACCAATCAATGGAGATTAGTCCAAAGTTATACCTATTTTGATATTGATTCTACTAATTTTACATCAACTGATCCCCTGTCAGACCCTCATAGTCAATTCAATATCCGTTCATTATTAAACCTGCCGCACAACATGGAACTCGACGCAGCCCTCTTTTATGTTGACAGTTTTACCAGTCTTGACAGAAATATTAATGACTATGTTCGTTTTGACGTCAGACTCGGATGGCACATCACAAAATACCTTGAAGCAAGCCTCGTGGGAACAAATTTACTTGACGATAACCACCTTGAATACAATGCCAGATCGGTAGCGCCTACCGAAATAGAACGCGCTGTGTATGCAAAATTAACATGGAGATTCTGATGTATTATTACAAAAGCGTCTATTTCCATGTAACACAAGCATCCTGGTTGTAATATTTAATATCCAGGCAGGCAGCCTGCCCTATACACCCATGCACGCTGACAGGGAAGCATGGGGCAATTTTAAGCCCAAATAATTATTTATTAAAAAAAATCGGGAGTGCACCCGTCTAAAATTTTATAATACGCTACATGATCAAATCTGCCTTTTTGCAAATAACGATTACCAGAGAACCTTCCTTTCTTTTTTCCGTAAAAGCATCCCTTATTTATCTGATATTGTTAATTTTTCTTCTGTTAATACCTTTTCACACCGGGCTTACGGCCTTTGGCGAATCAAAGTGTACGATATATTTTTATAACCCGGAATCAAATATCGACAACTATGCCTCTCTGAAAACAAAATTCGACCTGTACTTAAAAAAGATCGGCCCATACCAGTTTCAACCCTTCAGCGATAGAAAAACTTTTGAGAACAAAACCAGAGGTCAGCATAATTGCATTTTTATCCTCTCAAGCTGGTATTATAAAGAATTAAGGCATTTTACCTCTCTTAATCCCGTGCTCATTGGCACATTAGATGGCAATTCTATACAAAAAAAGGTGCTTATCGCCAAGAAAAACATCGATTCCCTGTCAATGCTGAAGGGCAGCAGCGTTGCTTCTTCAGGCAGTAAAGAATACACGGTAAAATTTCTCCAGTCGATGCTGACTGGAAATGACAAAAACATTCCGGAAACACTTCAAATTCTCAATGTTCCCAAGGATATTGATGCGCTTATCTCTGTTGGTTTTGGCCTCGTCCAGGCAGCATTGACCACTGAATACAGCATTGAGATGCTTGCGGACATAAATAATGGATTATATAAAAACCTTTCCATTCTTGCAGTAAATGAAAAATCCCTCCTCCCGGTTGTGGCAATACCGACGGAATACGGTAAAGGGGCGACGGAGTTGCTGGAAATAATTAAAAATATGGGAAAAACGCCTGAGGGAAAAAGTAATCTTCAGATGTTTGGAATTGATGGCTGGAAAATGCCCGATGAAAGTGATTTGGAGTTATTGCGTTAACGGGTAAAACCCTCCTACCTGAAGAAGAGAGAAACCACATATAGAAAGTATTTCATGATCATAACGGTTAAAAATCTGGCAAAAAAGATAAAAAACTGCGCACGTAAAAAAGCGGCTGAAAGGGTTCACCTTATCACGCTTTCGATGCTGCTGGTTGCGACGGCTTTTCTGGCCGGTATGTTACCGGCAGACGAAAAAGGCGGGGCATTGATCATCAATTCCAATGAGTCGGTAAAAAAATATTCCATGATACAAACCGTATTTAAAACTCATTTTGATGGCGCAGTTGCAGAAATTGATATAGGGAGTAACTGGCTTGATGAAAAGGCCTTAGAAAAAACGCTATTAAACAAAAACCCCGATATGATTTTTTCTATAGGTTCAAAGGCTTACCTTCTGGCATGCAGGGTTGCGAAAGACGCCAATATCATTTACTCTTTGGGTATTAACTGGCAGCGTTTCGCGATAACCGACAAAACATATGTTATCGCCAGCGAAGTACCCCCCCTTACAAACGCAATGATGTACCGCTATTTCTTTCCTGACATAAAAACGGTGGGCATTCTCTATAGCAAAAACCACAATAAAGAATGGTTCGGGGCAGCGGTTACCGAAGCCAAACAAGCCGGAATCCAAATTATAGGGAAGTCTATCGCAAAAGAAAAGGAGGTAAACAATGCGCTCAACTACCTACTGCCAAAGGTTGATGCACTCTGGTTAATTTCAGACCCCGTTATTCTTTCCGGTATGGCACAGGTGAAAGAAATCTTTGCTCAATGCGATGCAAGAAAAATACCTGTCTTTTCCTATGACCAACTCTTTACAGATTTCGGCGCATCGTTTATTATTTCGGCGGATGTCGCCACAATGGGAAAACAAGCCGCTAAAATAGCGCAAAATCTTTTATCAAACAAGGGCGCTGTCGAAAAGGTACAAAATCCGGCGGGCACTTATATAGCCATAAACGTTAAAAAACTGGAACTGTATGGCATAAAACTGAATACAAAGGCGTTTTCCTCTGTGAATGAGTTTATTGAATAAATAACATATGACAATGAATATCCGGACAAGAAACAGTATAAAATGGAAACTCCTTATCACAATGCTGGGGTTGATTATTGGTCTTCTGACAATATTGACCCTTGTTCAGATTTATTCTCAAAAGGAAATATTGACAGGGGAACTTGAACAACGGATTGAGTTAATAAAGGATAATCTGCGCAAGCAGGGAAAAACCCTTTCCGACAATCTGGCGTTTCAGGTGGAAGATGCGCTTGCATCATTTAACCTCCTTGATATCTTCAGCAAGACTAATAAAGCCGTGAGGGAAAATACCGATTTGAAATATATCATCCTCGCCGATTTAAAAGGTTTTGCACTCATTCACACATTAAAACCAGAACTGAATGACAGTATCCTCTCAGGCGGTGACGATACATTTGCGATAGCTCAAAAAAATGCAACCATCAATGAGTTTGAAAAAGACGGGACACCCTATATGGAATTTATCGTGCCCATTCACGTCAGCGCTGATCAGTGGGGAGTATTGCGGCTCGGATATTCACTGGAAAACCTCTACCAGATACTCTCCGCTTCACGTCACAAAATTAAAGAGCAGATATTCAACATTATAATACGTTCCGGTCTGACGACTATCGTCTTTATTGCGATCGGTTCATGCCTGGTGCTTTTTCTTTCTTCCCGGCTCGCACAACCGCTTATAAAACTTGCGCAAATGGCACAAGAACTTGCAAAGGGAAATTTTTCCGTTTCAGAAAACAGCATCCTTAACTCGAAAGATGAAATTGGCGTGCTCGCACAAACATTCTCCATCATGTCAAAGGAGCTAAAGAACTACTATGAAATACTGGAAGATTACAGCCATTCGCTGGCAATGCGGGTGGAAGAACGGACGGCGGAACTGCTGAAATCAAATAACCTTTTAAAGCAGGAAATCGATGAACGCCATCGGATTGAAGCGGAACTGGAAAAAGCCAGGGAAGCAGCAGTCGCCGCCAATAATGCCAAAAGCGAATTTCTTGCCAGCATGAGCCATGAAATCCGCACCCCCATGAACGCTATTATAGGCATGTCAGACTTATTATGGGAAACAACGTTGACGCCCAAGCAGTCTGAATACGTTAAGGTGTTCCGCAACGCAGGGGAAAATCTCCTCCAGATAATCAACGACATCCTTGATCTTTCCAAGGTAGAGGCAGGGCAAATCACCATTGAACACATTGAATTTAATCTGCGTGAACAAATAGAAAAGACGTGCGAAGTCATGGCGTTCCGCGCCCACGAGAAAGGCCTCGAATTGAACTGCCATTTAGCCGAGGATATTCCTACTTCTTTCATCGGCGACCCGGTGCGTTTGCATCAGATACTAACAAACTTAATTGGAAATGCCATTAAATTTACCAGGACAGGAGAGATTCTTCTGACGGGAAAACGTAATAAACTGCCCGGCAAAAAAGGCATGCTGCTTTTTTTGGTTTCTGATACCGGAATAGGCCTTCCGGAAGAAAAGCAAAGTATTATTTTTAATATTTTTTCACAGGTGGATTCTTCCACTACGCGCCAATATGGTGGAACAGGGCTGGGACTTGCAATCTGCAAACGCCTGGTTGAATTAATGGATGGAGAAATCTGGGTAGAAAGCACCCCGGGCAAAGGAAGCACCTTTTATTTTACCGTAACCTTTGATGTTCATCCTAAACCTCAGGAACAAAAAGAAATACCGTTATCGGGCGCTGAAAAACCTTACGTCCTGATAATAGACGACAATGCCACAAACCGCATGATATTACGTGATATGCTGCACGGATGGGATATTCCCGTCGCCGAAGCAGAAGGCGGAGAAAATGGTATAAACGAACTCAAACGGGCAAGGAACGCCGGAACACCTTACAACCTCCTTCTCCTTGATTGTCGCATGCCCGGCATGGACGGGTTTCAGATTGCGCGTTCCGTCAAGAACGATCCGGAGCTTGCCGGTCTGATTATTATGATGTTCACCTCTGACAATAAAAGCGGGGATGTGGCAAGGGCAAAAGAATTAGGAATAACCACATATCTGGTGAAACCCATCAAAAGACATGACCTTCTCACCAGCATTAACGCCGTCATAGACCCACAAAAGACCATACCGTTTACCGGGCCGGCATCTCGCACCGTTATTCAAATACCTGAAAGCGTTCCCACCCGGCAGCTCTTGCTGGTTGAAGATTACTATCACAACCGGGTACTGATACAAGCCTATCTTAATAAAACAAACTTTAAAGTGGACGTGGTGGAAAATGGACTTGAATGTCTGGAAAAATTTAAAAACGAAAAGTACGATCTTGTATTAATGGATATACAAATGCCCGTAATGGATGGTTATACCGCAACAAGGGAAATAAGAAGATACGAAATGGAACTCGGGCTGAAAGCAACGCCTGTTATTGCATTAACAGCTCATGCATTTAAAGGAGATGAACAAAAAAGCATCGACGCCGGGTGCAATTGCCACCTGATTAAGCCAATAAAAAAACAAACGCTTATCGACGCCATACATAAATATGTCCCTTTGCATGCAAATTACACACCGGCGACAGACGGAGAAAAAGCGGCATTTTCAGCAGGTAAGGTTACGAATGAAATTACTGTTGAAAATAAATTATTTGTTTCAATTAATCCGATATTTAAAAATGTTACTCCTGAATTTATTGAAGACGTACGAAGCGATATAATGACGATGACTGCCGCATTACAGAACACAGACTACAAAACAATCGAAACACTGGCGCACCGGTTAAAAGGGGCAAGCGGAGGCTATGGTTTTGACGAACTTACCGACATGGGGAAATTCCTTGAAATAAGCGCTAAAAACAGACACGTAGCAGAAATGCAGAAATGGATTCACGCAATGTCACAGTACATTGAACAAGTGGAGATTGTCTATGAATAACACGATACCGGGAACATTTTAATTTTTTGGGAAAAAAATTACCTATAGGGGCTATGATTTGTAATAGCAAGGCATGCCTTGCCGTTACAAGAAAAATGTTTTATTCCTGATTAATACGAGAAAAGGCCTTGTTTCACTCTTATAATTCCGATACCATAAAAATCCGGTTACGGTATAATAATGTTTTTTAAACATATATAATGACTATTTGAAGGTCAGTTTGAACAGTTTTAAATTTGGGGGAAAATTATGAAAGACGAAGAACTCTTAAAACGCATTACCTTCGATTCTTTAATTTTCAACGGAAAGCCAATTATTCGCGGAATGCGGATAGCTGTTGAACATATACTTGGAATGCTTGCCAGCGGTTCAACAATTGAAGAACTATTAGAAGGCTATCCCTTTTTGGAAAAAGAAGATATCCAAGCATGTTTGATCTATGCATATCGAATGGTTGCTCATGATAGGATTGAACCAGCCCTGGTAAAGAATTGACCATGCAATTTTTACTTGACAGTTGTATTTCAAGTTTTGCGGTAAGAGATCTAAGAAGCGCAAATTATAATGCTTTATGGATACCTGAGGGTGGTGAGGATCCTGGAGACGAAGTGATTATGAGGAGGGCGCTTGATGAAAACCTGATACTGGTTACAGCAGATAAGGATTTTGGAGAACTTATTTTTATCTATAATAAACCTCACCCGGCAATAATAAGATTGGTAGATATTCCCGCCAAAGACCAGGGGAAAATACTACTGCGATTAATAGAAAAGCATAAAGACATTCTTGAAAAAAAAGTAATAATTACAGTTGACAGATATCGTGTTCGCATACGTATAAACGAATGACCCATTGTTAAGAAACAAGTATAAATTGTCTATGAATAACCCGATACTCGTCGTTGACGACTCCAAACACGTACAAAGACAGATAGAAATATTTTTAATACCGGAAGGATTTTCACGATTATTTTTTGTCAATTCCGCTCAGGAAGCATTTCATTTATTGGGTTTGGATGATGAAAACTCAAAAAATAGAAAATGTGAAATTGATTTAATCCTTATGGATATTAACATGCCAGGTACAAACGGAGTGGAAGCCTGCCTGAAAATAAATGCAACAAGGCATTTAAAAAATATTCCAATCATAGTGATAACGGCGGAGGATACGGATGAAGGATTAAAACAGGCATTTGGCGCCGGTGCGATAGACTATATAAAAAAACCTTTAAATCCGGTCGAATTAATCGCACGGGTGAGTTCTGTACTTAAATTAAAAAAAGAAATGGATGAGCGCGAAAACAGAGAGAAAGAACTGCTTACGCTTGCGCAGGTGCTGGAAAAAACAAACCAGGAATTACAACAGGCAAATGAAAAGCTTCATCAGCTCTCGCGGACCGATAGTCTGACAGGACTCGCTAACAGGCGCTTTTTCGACGAAATGCTGCACAATGAATGGAAACAATCCGTCAGATTGGCAAAACCGCTATCCCTATTGATGATTGATATTGATTTCTTCAAAAACTATAACGATACCTACGGCCATCAGAAAGGTGATGAATGCCTTAAACGAGTATCAATGGCCATCCTCAGCGCCCTGAAAAGAGAGTGCGACATAATTGCACGTTACGGCGGAGAGGAGTTTGTCGCCCTGCTTTCTGATACAGATGAAAGCGGTGCCGTTATGGTTGCAAAGGCAATGCAATCGAATATTGAGGCGATGAACATACCCCACAAAGATTCCAATGCCAGCGGCAGAATCACCGTAAGCATTGGCATTTCAAACGAGGTTCCAAGCGCCGCCTCGTCTCCCGAAAAGTTAATTTCCAAAGCAGACAAAGCGCTTTATCTTGCAAAATACGAAGGACGCAATCTTATTAA
Source organism: uncultured Candidatus Kuenenia sp. (assembly GCF_900696675.1). Taxonomy (NCBI): domain Bacteria; kingdom Pseudomonadati; phylum Planctomycetota; class Candidatus Brocadiia; order Candidatus Brocadiales; family Candidatus Brocadiaceae; genus Candidatus Kuenenia; species uncultured Candidatus Kuenenia sp. Next base: position 22,504 of record NZ_CAADGZ010000037.1, read on the forward strand.
ATGGTAGATTATTATGAATTTTGAACTAAACGCAATAGTCATGCCCAACGGCACTTTACAGTTGGAGTGGAATGAAGTAAAGGAAAGGATAGACAAAAATCAACAACTGCTGCAAAATGAGATACACAGCCGTTTTAAAACCGATTTTAAATCCTTCCTTTTATTCCTTAGCTTTTCAGACCAATCCATCCCGCTCTCACCATCCCTTGATTACTGGCGATATTTCACTTCTGAATTTTCAAATAAGCTGCGCCATATACCCGATCTTGAAACTATCAGAAACAACATAGCCATTCCATTAGGGAAAGAAGATATTGCTGAGATGCTGATTCGTGCCCCACTCATGACGGGTTTCGAGTACCTTAACGCCGAACTTCTTAAACTGCTTTGGCATATGCTCAATGCGCAATTTCAATACGAAATCAGTATTTACCGGGGAACGGTAGAGGATTTCATCCATACCTACAGCCCTGATTTACATATTGTCGGACGCATTTATTTTCATCTCGTTGAAAATAAACGGCAGGATTATCCCTTTGCTTTTCTCGCCACCTATTCCACCCAAGGCGACAAACAGGGCAAATCAAAACACCTCCCCTTAAAATACGCATTGACGGAATATGGAGGGAACAATGAAAAACTGCTGGACCTTCTTTCCACCGTACACCTTGCGGCAAAAGAAAGCGATCTGATCTCCCATCTCGTTGACTCCGGCGAACTGTTTCATCCACTGGCATGGGACGAAAAGGAAGCGTACCGCTTTCTGAAAGAAATTCCCACATATGAAAAATACGGTATCCTGTGCCGTATCCCCAACTGGTGGAAATCTGCATCATCTCCGCTTAAGGTAAACATTCAGTTAGAGGGCAAAAAAGAAACCTTTCTTGGAATGGACTCACTACTCGATTTCAACGTCAACCTGCTTCTTGGCGATACGCCTGTTACCGAAGAGGAGGCAAGAAGGCTGCTGGCGGAGACTGACGGTCTGGCATACATCAAGGGCAAATGGGTTGCCGTTGACGCCGAAAAGCTTGAACAGGTTCTTCACGCCTATGAGAACGCCCGCAAATTAACGGAAGATAAGCATTTCAGCCTGCGGGACGCACTAAGGCTGCAACTGAACCCGAACAATTTGCTTGGTTTGACTGAAAATGATGACAATATTGAAGTATCAAACGGAAAGTGGCTGGAGCAAGTAATGGAAAAACTGGCAAACCATGACTTGATTCCCCCGGCATGTTTGGATCACACCTTTAAGGCACAGCTCAGACCCTATCAGGAAAAAGGTGTTAATTGGCTTTGTTTTCTGGATTCCCTGCACTTCGGGGCATGCCTGGCTGATGATATGGGGCTTGGCAAGACGATACAAATACTGGCATTTCTGCATCTTCTGAAGAATAAAAAAAAGAAAAACGCCAGTCTGCTGATAATCCCAGCATCCCTCATATCAAACTGGAGCAATGAAATAAACCGTTTTGCGCCCGATCTGAACTATTTTGTCGCCCATCCGGAAGCACACAAAGATAAAAAATTTGAGGTAAAAGATGAAGAATCGCTCAACAAACTTGATCTTGTAATCACTACATACACCCTTGTACAAAAATATGAATGGCTGAAAACATATGTATGGCATTATGTAATCCTGGACGAAGCACAGGCAATTAAAAATCCAGGCACAAAACAGACACGTAATATAAAAACATTACAATCACAAAATAGAATTATCATGACAGGAACTCCAGTTGAAAACCGGCTGTCTGATCTGTGGTCATTGTTTGATTTTCTGAACCCCGGCCTGCTCGGAAACGCAAAAGAGTTCAGCGAATTTGCGGGCAGCGTTAAAAAGAATCACACCGGATACACCCGGTTAAAGAAGATCATCAGCCCGTATATTTTAAGGAGATTAAAGACCGACAAAACGGTCATTTCCGACCTGCCGGAAAAGGTTGAAATGTACACCTATGCCGGGTTAAGCAGAAAACAGATCGTCCTGTACCAAAACACCGTTAAAGAACTGTCGAAAAAACTTGAAGCGACAGAAGGCGTTCAGCGAAGGGGTCTTATTTTGGCGTCATTAATGAAATTTAAGCAGCTTTGCAATCACCCTGACCAGTTTCTTGGAACAGGCGGATATGAGGAAGCCGACAGCGGAAAATTTATGCGGCTGCGTGAAATTTGCGAAACGATCTATGAAAAGCGGGAGAAGGTATTAATCTTCACCCAATTTAAAGAAATAACCGGCCACCTGCACGCATTTTTGAAAACAATATTTGGACGCGAAGGACTGGTAATGCACGGGAGCGTCTCCGTTGGCATGAGGAAAAATATTGTGGAACAATTTCAGAACCGGGAGTATATTCCTTATATGGTATTGTCGCTAAAGGCGGGAGGCGTCGGGTTAAATCTGACAGAGGCAAATCACGTCATCCACTTCGACAGATGGTGGAATCCCGCGGTTGAGAACCAGGCGACAGACCGGGCGTTTCGCATCGGACAGAAAAAGAACGTTATCGTGCATAAATTCATAACAAAGGGAACTATTGAGGAAAAAATCAATGATATGTTGCGTGAAAAAACAAAATTAACGACAGACGTTATACAAGTCACCGGCGAGTCCATGATAACAGAAATGGAAAATAAAGCGCTGGTTGACCTTTTCAAATTAACATTATAATGGAGGAAAGAGGCAATTATGAGTTACTGGGGATTCCCAAGATATGTTTCCGTTGGGGAAAAACAGCAGAGAGCAAAAAGGAAGTTAGAGCAGTTGATGAAGAAAAACAAAGATATAAAGCCCGTGATACTGGCGGGTAATACCCTTGCAAAAACGTGGTGGGGAAAGGCATGGAACAAAAATTTAGAAGGATACGCCGACTACAGCAACCGTATCGGAAGAGGAAGAAGCTACGTGCGCTGCGGCTCAGTACTTGACCTTCAGATACGCGAAGGCATGATAACCTCACTTGTACAGGGGTCAGATTCAAGCCCCTATTCCATAAAAATAACAATAAATATGCTTGAAAGAAACATCTGGGAAGAGGTAAAGGATTTTTGCAAAGGCAAGCTTGATTCGATGCAGGAGCTTTTGATGGGAAAGTTCCCAAAAACATTAGACGAGCTTTTTACCGCTCATGGGAAAGGGCTGTTCCCATCTCCGAAAGAAATAAAATTTGACTGTAGCTGTCCCGACTGGGCAAGCATGTGCAAACACATTGCGGCTACCCTTTATGGGGTAGGGGCAAGGCTTGATGACGACCCGAATTTATTCTTCCTGCTCCGAAAGATCGAAATTGACGATTTGATATCGGAAACGGTCAAAGATAAAACGGAAGAATTACTTACACGGGCAAAGAGAAAAAGTTCCCGAATCATTGAAGACCAGGATTTGTCATACGTTTTTGGTATAGAGATGGACACCACACCTGATACAAAAGCAAAAACAAAGGCGAAAATTAAAGGTAAAGATGTTGCGCAAAAGAAGGCAAGCACCGCTACAAAAACAAGCAAGGTCAGCACAAAAAAACCCGCTAAAAAATCTATAAGCACAGGGAAAAAGAAGGCCGCCTTAAAATCTGCAAAGAAAACCTCAAAGGCAAATACAGTGAAAAAACCGGTACAAAAGGCCGTCAAAAAGACACCTGCCAAGAGCAAAAAAACCACTAAAAAGACCATCAAAAAGAAATAACACTACAGCGACATTTTTCATTTCAGATGTTGCAGCAATTTTTTTGTACACTTCCTATGAAGATGAAAGAAACAACCCTGACAGGGTTCCCGGCGGGTTCAGGTTTACAACCTGAACCCATGAGTTTATGCAGATAATGAGGCCTGTACTGCGGTAAAATTCCAAAGCCCAAATCACTAAATCCCTGGCTCGAAAATAAGACTACAAAAAATAACTCAGGCACAGGTACCGCAATATGATATTGCTATAAAACCATTTTCATCGTTTCTGGGTGTTGGAAATGAAACATGATGACTGTTTGGAATTTATTTGTCATTTGTTCTGTTAATAGAAGGCGGGATTGAAAGTATAAAACGTTTGGTTCAGGTCAAAAACCTGAACCCACGAATGTAGTTTCCATTGCCATTACGTACCCAATCAGATACTTCACTATGTTCAGTACAAGGTTTGGGAACGAGTTGTGCTTCGGTAGTTTAATAGATTACGCTGAATAGTTGCTTCTGTTTTAAAGAACAGAGTTTCCGG
>NZ_CAADGZ010000038.1:0-26472 GCF_900696675.1 uncultured Candidatus Kuenenia sp.
CCTCGCTTCCCTTATTCTACGCCCTAAGTTTAACATCTACTCACTATACTTTCAACCCTTCATGCAGATACTTTCAACCTCCTTTACCACGTATTTCAAGGCTTACAGCGTTTTCGTTCAGACACTAGGTAAACAAATCTATTTTCGAAAACATTACAGACCGGGGGCGAAGCATTTGCCTGCGTACAGTGTATAACACGTTCCCCATAACAAGGTTGATGCATGTGCAGCATTTAACCCTTCCTTCCCTTCCCTATGCAGGCAAATGCTTCGCCCCTACGTAGTTTTGTAAAAAAGTTGCAGTCATAAAAGTGTATCACCTCATATACTGTGAGTCAACGACACAAAACCCCTTATTTTGTGTCTCTATCCGTACGATTGAAAGTATTTGACCAAATATCCTTATTGTGTTATCATTTAGCCTTTTATAATACTTTGATTCATTACTTGTTGTCGGAGAATATACGCCACTATGGAAGAAGAATTAACCTATGCGTTAATAACGCCTTACAGTCTTTTAAAGAGTCGCACGGGTGGTATTTTGGGCCGGTTGCTCTCATTATCAAATCTTGAAGTTATCGGGGCGACAATGTTTGCTCCTGGCGATGAGTTTGTTGAGAAATATTGCGAAACCATCGGTGAACAGGAAGGAAAGTCCTCGTGGAAAGAGGTTATGATTAATTATATTAACAGCAGCCTGAGAAAGGGAAACAAGTTTGGCATTACCAACAGGGCGGTGCTGCTGTTCTTTAAAGGACATAATGCCATTAAAAAATTAAAAGACGATGTAATTGGCCCTATTTCAAGTTTTCAGGGGCATACTATCCGCGGCAGTTTTGGCGATTACATAGAACGTTCTGACGGTACGGTTGAGTATTTTGAACCTGCGGTTTTGACTGCCGCCGACCATAACTCTAACAAAAAACAATTGAAATTATTTACGGATTATTTAACAAACGACGGCGGAATTCTGGAAAATATTGTTTCATTTTCCGAAGGGGCAAAGCCGGAAACAACATTGGTAATATTAAAACCTTTTGAGAAGCAAAGCCCGTTACCTGGCAATATCATTGATATGTTTTCGAGAACGGGTTTGTTTATCGTGGGCATAAAATTGTTGTCGATGAGCATCGCCCAGGCGGAAGAGTTTTACGGTCCGCTGGTGGGCATATTTGAAGAAAAGCTAAAGCCCAAACCCGAGAAAATTGCGGCGCAGCTTAGAGAAGGTCTCAAGTCCATTTTCTCTTTTGAAATCCCGGATGTGACGATTAATGAACATGCAACGCAATTAACAGAGCAGTTAAAAGGGATAAATGCAAAACACGAATTCAATAAAATTGTGCATTACATGACGGGACTGGACGTGGCAAAGGCAACAGAAGCGGAGAAAAAAAATCCCGGTACCGCCCGCTGCCTTGCCCTTTTGTATCGCGGGCCGAATGCAATCAATGAAATAAGAAATATTTTGGGGCCTACCGACTCGAAAAAAGGCGAGCCGGGCAAGGTGCGCAGAATCTATGGGGAGGATATCATGAAAAATGCCGCCCATGCCTCGGATTCTGTGGAGAATGCGGAACGGGAAAGAAAGATTATCGGGTTGTGGAAAAGCGAAAGCGTGAAGGAACTAAAGACGCTGATAGAAGATTATTTAAGCAATAAATAATCAAAAATGATTATCAGAAAGATAACGGTAGGTCCATTGCAGGTATGTACTTATATTGTGTATGATGTTTCTGCTGAAGCGTTGATTGTTGACCCTGGCGCCGACCCGGAAAAAATTATTGCATTTATTAATGCATTGAAACTGCTCCCGAAACATGTCGTAATTACCCATGGACATGGAGATCATATTGGGGCAAACGCCTCATTGAAAGAGGCCTTTCCTGAATTGCAGATTTGCGTTCATGAAAAAGACCATGACATGCTGCCTTACCCTGCGAAAAACCTCTCGATCCTTGCCGCTTTTTATGGCGGTGCAACCGTGCGGTCTCCATATGCAGACCGTACACTGAAAGAGGGTGATACCATCTCTGCCGGTAAATGCATTTTTGAAGTAATTCACACCCCGGGCCACACACCAGGTGGAATATGCCTTTATCGTAAAGATCCGGAAAAGGGGCAACCTCCCGTATTGTTTTCCGGAGACAGTCTTTTTAAAAACGGAATAGGCCGCACGGATTTTCCGGGTTGCAGCCAGGAAACGCTTATACAATCGATTAAAAATAAATTACTTGTCCTTGATGAAAAAACAATCATCTATCCTGGACATGGACCCTCTACCACATTGGCAGAAGAGAAACAACATAATCCTTTTCTCCAGTAAGAAAGTAGCAGATGACCGAAAGAAAAGAAAATATAAAAGATTTGTTCATTGAAGAAGAAATGAAGGATTCGTATCTCAGCTATGCCATGAGCGTTATCATGAGCCGGGCCCTTCCGGACGCCAGAGACGGATTAAAGCCTTCCCAGAGGCGCATTCTCGTTGCCATGAACGATCTTAACCTCAGCCCGCGTGCAAAATTCAGAAAATGCGCCAAAATTGCCGGAGATACTACAGGAAACTACCATCCCCATGGCGAACAGGTAGTGTACCCCACCCTCGTCCGTATGGCGCAGGATTTTAATTACCGCTACCCCCTAATTCAGGGACAGGGGAATTTTGGCTCAATTGACGGGGACCCACCTGCCGCAATGCGATACACAGAAGCACGCATGACGGACGTGACAATCACGATCATGGAGGACCTTGAAAAGAGAACGGTGGATTATACCCCCAACTACGATGATACCCGCACAGAACCGGTTGTGCTGCCGTCAAAATTTCCCAACCTGCTTTGCAATGGCTGTTCCGGCATTGCCGTTGGCATGGCAACAAGCATCCCGCCGCATAATACAAATGAAATATGTGACGGCATTGCCATGGTTATTGACAACCCCGAAGTCACCATAGAAGAATTGATGACGGTGATCACAGGCCCCGATTTTCCTACAGGAGCGCAAATTTGCGGAACAAGCGGGATTAAGGAAGGGTACAAAACCGGCAGGGGAACGATAATCGTACGGGCGAAGGCACATGTTGAAACGTCAAAAACCGGAAGAAAGAGCATTGTCGTAACGGAAATCCCCTACCAACTCAACAGAGATAATATTTTGGAACGTATCGCCCTCCTTGTTCGAGAAGAACTGCTCAAGGGGATTTCTGATGTCCGAAACGAAAGCGACAGACACGGAAGCCGCCTGGTAATCGACCTGAAAAAGGGAGAAGATGAAGAGGTAGTTTTAAACCAATTGTATAAACACACAAAACTGCAGGACACTTTCAGCATTATTATGATTGCGCTGGTGGACAATCGTCCGGAAACACTTAATCTGAAACAAATGCTGATATGTTACATTGAACATAGAAAAGTTGTTATTGTTAAAAGAACAAGGTTTTTACTGGAAAAAGCACAGAACAGGGCGCATGTGCTTGAAGGCTTAAAAATAGCCTTAAATAATATAGACCGGGTAATTGAACTGATTAAAACCTCGGATACCGTAGATGCGGCGCGAAGAGGGCTTATCTCTACGTTTTCTCTCTCGGAAATACAGGCGAACGCTATCCTGGATATGAGACTGCAAAGGCTTACAGGTCTTGAGCAGGGAAAAATTGACGCCGAATATGAAAAACTGTGTGCGGATATAAAAGAATACCAGTCGATATTGGCAAATGAAAAGTTAGTGTTGGATATTATAAAAAAAGACGTTGCGGAAATAAAAGAACAATTTGGCGACAAACGCCGGACGGAAATTGTAGGCGCCGTGGGCGATTTAGAGAGAGAAGACCTTATTACGGAAGAAAATGTAACGGTCATTATCAGCCATGAAGGCTATATAAAGCGGCTGCCATTAAGCGCCTATCGTAAACAACAGCGTGGCGGGAAGGGAGTTATCGGGGCGGAAATGAAGGAAGGGGATTTTGCCGAACACCTGTTTGTAGCATCAACCCATGACTATATCCTCTTTTTTACGGATCAGGGCAAGGTGTACTGGCTGAAGGTTTATGATGTTCCTCAAATGGGTAAAATTACAAAAGGAAGGGCGCTCATTAACCTGCTGGAATTAAAAGAAGGAGAAAACGTAACCTCCTTCATTCCTGTCCGCAATTTTGACGATAGGCAATTGGTCATGGCAACCAGCCACGGCATTATCAAAAAGACCGTGCTCAAGGCGTATGGCAATCCGAAAAAGGGCGGTATTATAGCAATTAACCTCGATGAGGGCGACACATTAATCGGGGTAAAATTAACCAACGGAAAACAAGACCTCATACTCGGAACTGAACAGGGGAAGGCGGTGCGTTTTTCGGAGGAAGACGTAAGATCGGTTGGACGTGTTTCGCGCGGAGTAAAGGGTATAAAGCTTAAAAATGGTGATAAAGTATGCGGCATGGTTGTTGTCGATGATGAGTCATCACTTATGACCATCTGTGAAAATGGCTTTGGCAAGCGAACGAATTTTGAAGAGTATTCGGCGAAAAACAGAGGAGGCCAGGGAGTTATCAATATTAAAACTACTGAAAGAAACGGGAAAGTGGTTGGGCTGCTTGACGTCAGAGAAACCGATGAATTGATCATGATAACAAAGGGGGGGAAGGTTATAAGAACTCCGGTAAATACGATTCGGGTTATCGGAAGAAATACCCAGGGCGTCAAACTTTTTGATATTGGTAAATCAGATAAATTAATCTCGGTAGCCCGCGTAATTCCCGAAGAAAATCCAGCCCTGGAGGATTTAGAAACTGAAAATGATATCCCGGAACAGGAACAGGAACAGGAACAGGAAGAGAAAGAGAAATAAATAATACGTAACATTTTAGTTGTTTGAAGATTGCCTTTAAGTATTTACCCTGAGTATTCCCAAATTCCTGTTTGGGAATTTTACAGAAATACCCGGGCGGGAATACCGAATATTGAATATAGAACAAGTAATATAGAATGATGAAGTATTTTACTTTAATGTTCAATATTCCTTGTTCTGCGGTGCGGTATTCTCTTAAAAAAACCGCCGAAGGCTTGAACCCGCTAATGTAGTTTCCAGTGCCATTACGTTCCCAAGCTTGAGCTTTGGAAACGAGCGCTTTCACAAAATAGTAGCGCAGCTTCATATCGTTCATAACCCCCTCTATATAGCATAAAGAAAAATGACCCGAACGTACTCTGTCTCTGTCTGTATCATTACTTTTAATGAAGAATCTAGAATTCGTGATTGCCTTGAAAGCGTCAAATGGGCAGACGAAATCATCGTGGTGGATTCTTTCAGCACGGATAAAACGGTAGATATATGCAAAGAATATACGGAACGTGTTTATCGGCGTGCATGGGGCGGGAATATCGACCAGAAGAACCATACGATAGGGCTGGCAACGAAAGACTGGCTGCTTTGCCTTGACGCCGATGAGAGATTATCGCCTGAACTTACAAAAGAAATACAAAATGTTCTCAAGAGTCGTGATACGGCAGACGGGTTTTTTTCCCCCAGACGAAGCAGTTACCTGGGACGCTGGATATTTCATGGCGACTGGTATCCTGATTATCAATTACGTCTCTTCAAAAGAGGACGTGGAAGGTGGCAGGGTACAAATCCGCATGGAAGGGTAAGTGTCGAAGGAAAAACACAGTATATGAAACACGACTTATATCATTTTAACTACCGGAATCTTTCCCACCAATTAAAGACGATGGATAATTACTCGGATATTTTTTCCGGTATTATGATAGAACGAAACAAAAACTTTAGTTTGTTTCAGCTCATCTTCAGGCCGCTGTACAAGTTTATTAAAGTATACATATTAAAGAGAGGGTTTTTGGATGGACTGCCCGGCTTCATCCTTGCAATTACAAACGCTTTTTACATATTTGTTAAATACGTAAAACTTTGGGAACGTACGCACGGGAATGGCAGAGAAAAAAAACAAAATGAAAAAACTGTCTAATTCCATTTTATCCCGCATCTATACTTTCCTTGGCAGGACAAACCTACCGTATTTCCCATCAAAAATTACCATTGAATCCGGCAATGTGTGCAATTTGCGTTGTCCCCTGTGCCCTACCGGACAGCATGACAGCAGCGCCAAAAAGGGATTTATTCCCCTTGAATTGTACAAAAAAATCCTCGATGAAATCGGCAGATACCTCAGGCTGATCCGGTTATATAACTGGGGAGAACCTCTTTTAAATAAAGATCTGCTGCCAATGATCCACTATGCCCGAAAGTATGGGATTGATGTGAAAATAAGCACAAACCTTTCGCTGAAACTGGAGGACAAAGATGTTGAGGAACTGTTACGCGCGGGACTAAAGGTGTTGTATATTTCCTGTAATGGCGCAAGTAAGGAAACGTACCTCAAATATCATGTTGGCGGAGATTTTGGTTTGGTAACAGAAAATATGAAACGCCTTGTTCAAAAGAAAAAGGAAATGCACGGCTGCAGGACGAAACTGGTATGGTTATTTCATGTTTTTAAACAGAACGAACACGAGAGAGAGCAGGCGCAGAAAATGGCAAAAGGGATTGGCATCCAGATTAAAATAAACAAGATGAGGCCTGATATGGGAAAGGAAATCTTTGAAACAATACAAGATGCGCTGGAAAGAGATGCCGACTGGATACCCGGGAACCGGAAATTTTTAGTTTGTCCTGAGAAAAAGAAAAAACGAATCTCCTGCACACTTCCCTGGACGGAAACCGTTATTAATTGGGACGGCTCAGTACTGCCCTGTTGCGCCGTCTATAGCGAGACATTTGCGTTTGGCAATATTCACAGGGAATCTTTTGCGCAAATATGGAATAACGAAATGTACGTTTCTGCCAGAAAAGAAATTCTGGGCAGTAAAAACAAGAAAAACACTGTCTGCCATATATGTAAAAGCACGGGATATCTGCATAGTTTCTGATTGATTGGAAAAGAAACAACTTTTTAAATCTGTTTCTACCGTTGAAAATGAAAGAAACAACCCTGACAGGGTTCCAAACCCTGTCAGGGTTAATATACATGCTTGCTAAGGCAGTGTTGTTTCATTTGGTGTTTAAAACGTGTCGGGTGGATTAAGGTGCGGCTTTTTCCCACCGAATCCACCAAATAATAATGAAACGGTGGATTCTCTGTCGCTTAATCCATGAAGAAGAGAGAATCTCACCCCACCCAATTTGCACATATTACATTATCGCAGTGGATTCAATAAATATTCCAGTCCGTTAAGCTTGATTTCGTAAACGCATTCAAGCATATTGCCCAATTCACCTTTCGGAAATCCCTGTTGGGCAAACCATACAATATAAGCTTCAGGCAAATCTATCAACAATCGTCCTTTGTATTTGCCAAAAGGCATGCGTGCCTTCACTACCTTTAAAAGGTACTCTTTATCGGGAAACATATTGTTCTTCTTTCCAAAATGTTTAGAGAATTCCGGGGACACCATGCTTGATTTTAGAGGCTTCGTAACAATTTGGTTTTTTGAAAAAGATATTCACGTGTGCCAATTATATAACAGGAATAAAACATTTTCCTTGTAGTAGCAAGGTACGCCTTGCCACTACAAATCACACCCCTTATAATGATTTGTATTCTTTCAGTAATTTCCTGAATTTGTAAACCGTCACTTCATATGCTTCTTTTCCGGTAAGGTCAACCCCGGCGTCTTTCAGGATTTCAAGCGGTTCTTTGTGTGATCCTGCTCCCAGAAATGTCAGATAGTCTTCGACGGCGCCTTTTTCACCGGAGGTTACGCGTTCAGACAAAGCTATTGCCGCGGACAAACTGGTAGCATATTTGTAGACATAAAAGGCATTGTAAAAATGAGGAATTCTAGCCCACTCGTAGTTTAATTGCACATCAATAACCATTCCCTTACCCAGATAGGTTTCAAGATTTTTCAGGTAAATGCCGGTTATGCTTTTCGAGGTCAGCACCTTGCCGGATTCTGCCATCTCGTGAATATCTTTTTCAAAATTTGCGAACATGGTCTGTCTATAGAAGGTTGCCTCTATACGTTTCATATTATGATACAGATAAAATTTCTTCTCCTCGCGGGTTTCGGCAATCTTTGACATATGATCAAATAACAGCGCTTCATTGAATGTAGAGGCTATCTCTGCCAGAAAGATGGGATTCTGATAATAAATGTATGGTTGATTTTCAATGGAATAATCCCGATGCAGGCAGTGGCCGAATTCATGTGCAAATGTTGAAACATCCGAAAACTTTTCCGTGTAATTTAAGAAAATTAATCCCCGGCTCGCATAACTCCCCCATGAGAATGCCCCTGATCTTTTGCCGGGAGATTCAAAAACATCAATTACCCGTGCACTAACGGTAGCGTCGTACTTCCTGAGATATTCAGCCCCAAGCGGTTCAAGTGCAGTACGAACCAGAGTACGCGCCTCTTCATAAGAATATTTTTTAGCAGTTTCACCAACCAGGGGCACATAATTATCATAGAAGTGTAATGCTTCTATGCCGAGTTCTTCCTGTTTCAGTGCATTGAACTCGCTAATCACATCAATATTTTCTTTTGCAACTTCAACGAGATTGCTGAATACCTTGTTTGGCACATAATCGGGAAACAGGGACATTTCCAGCATTGACGCATAGTTGCGTACCTTCGCCAGCTTAATGTTTGCAAGTACGTTTGCAGCATAGATATTTGCCAGTACATCAATATTCTGACGGAAAGGCCGGTAATAATAATCAAACACCTTTTGCCGGAGATCCCGGTCAGGAGATTCTAATAGTTGGGCATATTTTGCATGAGAGAGGTGGATTTTTTCTCCCTTGTGTTCAAATTCCCCGAATAAAATATTGTTATCATGAAAGGCCAAAAAAGCATCATCAGGCTTTTTTAAGGCAATTTTCAGTTCTGCTAAAGCAATTTCCGTTTCCTCCGAAAGGATGTGCGGTTTGTATCGGGCATAGCTTTTCAAAAAGAAGCGATACCCTGCAAGCTGAGAATTTTCGTGAATCATCGTATCGATATCATCAAGCGATAAAGACGACAGCTCTTTTTTTATAAAAACAGTTTCTGCAGAAATCTTTGAAACAAGCAGTTCAATACGGCCCTTCATCTCTTCATACACGGCATTCCGGGTATCTTCAAAAAAGCGTACATGCGCATACACATGTAAATTTTCTCTTACGACAGAATGATCAATGTATAACTGCATGAACTGCCCGAGTTTGCCGGAATCGGCAAGAGCACCTTTAAACGCCATGAGTTGAGGAAGTCCTTTTTCCACCTTCCGGTAGTCTTTCTCCCAACAATCATCCGATGCATACAAAACAGACAAATCCCATTTGTATTTGTCTTCTATTTGATTCCGTGTTTTATTTTTGTTCATATATTTATTTGGATTTTACCCTCCACGAACATTTCCTTTTTTATTTTTGGTAATTTTTTTACCCTTGCTTCCATCTTTAATGCAATACTCCTGCTTCCAATCTTCTTTTTCAAAACCAGCGTTAAAGGTGCCTTCCCTCTTAAGTATTTTGATCCTTTTTTATCATCACTTGAGTGTTCTGCAAATCTTCTTTCCACATCGGTGGTAATGCCTGTATATAATCTTCCATGTTTACATCGTATCAAATACAAAAACCAATTATTCATTTTTAAATTTCTCACGTAAGCATAATCGGCGCGAAGCATGAAGCGACCGCATGCATGCCATTGTTATGCACCTGCAACTCTTACAATGTTTTGTCAGAAAACGGTCCAGTTGGCAGGCAAACGACTGAATGTCTTTCCGTCCAAACGAAGATGGGCCTCCGGTAATCATACCGCCGGCCCGGAGTTCATCCAGGAGATTGCGCATGGCCAGCCGCAGTTTTATGTTTGCTTCCGTGTAGAGATCGCCTCTCGGGTCAATCGCATATGCTCCCTTCTCAACAACACGGTATGCAAGTGGTATATCAGCAGTGATAACCAGATCGCCCTGTTGAGCCATCGCAACGATACGATTATCTGCCACATCAAAACCTGCAGATACCGTAATACTTGAAATGTACATAGATTGAGGAACCTTCAGATGCTTATTTGAGACCAGAAGCAACGGAATGCGAACGCGCTCAACTGCCCGGAATAGGATATCCGCTATCACACCTGGAAACGCATCAGCATCGACGAGTATCTGCATTTAACGCCCTCTCAGGTTATAATGCACGCTGTATAACAGGTAGCAATGAAGTGGCCGTAAGATTGCCGCTTTCGCCAGGGCTGAACCGAAAAATCTCTTAATGAACAACCGTTTTTCCTCTCAGGTTTTCAAGAATCCTTGTGCCGCGATTTCTTTAACAGTTTACGAAGACAAGAAGCATTCAGCAAATATTATTTAACAGGTTTCTAAAAAATTGTTTTAGAAAAACACAATCCCCTGTTTCCCCTCACTTTTTTACCCTTTCTGTTAATTGTTTCGCTTCGTTTTTCCTTTCGGTTCCCTAATAAAATCCGGCCATTTTCTCTATCAAGTATCTGTTTGGTATCTTCAATGATGTCTTGTGGTATAACCGTTGGCCACATACAACACATTTGATGAGAGACCGGGTTATGTTTGTACGCCTTCGGGTGCTTTTGGTATAATTTCGCATATGTTTCTTTATATTCGGCTTTCACTACACATATGCAATGCAATTAAAATTTATACGCCTATTTGTGCTAAAAGAAAAGAAAATTTGCATAAATCAAATTGTTCTGCTAGCTTGACAACATATTTTTATTGTGTTAATATTTTTTATATTTTTTAAAATTTTAATAATAGGGACAGAGCGATTTTTAATATAAACAATTTAATCATAACAATACCAGCAATCCTTTATGCGTTGACAATACATGAATTTTTTCATGGTTGGACGGCAAACAGGTGTGGTGACCCAACAGCAAGACTACAAGGCAGATTAACGTTAAACCCGCTTGCCCATATTGATATTATGGGTGCGTTATGTTTTGTTTTTGCAGGTTTTGGATGGGGCAAACCCGTTCCCATAAATCCCAATAATTTTAGAACTCCACGCAGGGATAACATGATTGTTTCATTTGCAGGCCCTGCATCTAATTTCATTTCGGCATTTTTATTTGGCATGGTATTTCAACTGTTGCGCAATATTCCCCTGCCGTCAAATCTCTCCACGATGATATTTAACTTATTAATCACGATGATTGTCGTAAACCTGTCATTGGCATTTTTTAATATGATCCCAATTTTTCCTCTTGACGGTTCACATATCCTGGAAGGTTTATTGCCGTATCGTCTATCCGTCCGATACAAAGAAATAGAACGTTACGGACCCTTTATCCTGTTAGGGCTTATTGTAATGGGAAATTTTACTGGGGTGTCTATTCTTAGCCTGGTGCTTGGCCCGCCGATAAAATACTTCCTGAAGCTTTTCTCAGGGTTATCTTAAAAGGGATGATAGCCTTTTTTTTGAAGCGCCAGAGAAAAATGCAGGACTTTTAGCAGGATAAGCTTTATGGAAATAGCGGATAATTATAAAGTAGATTTAGACATTTATAACGGACCTGTAGATCTGCTCCTTTATTTGATTAAAAAGGATGAGGTAAATATTTATGACATTCCTATTTCCAGGATTACAGAGCACTATTTGCACTATGTAGATGCATTGCAGACGCTTGACATGAACAATATCGGCGATTTTTTGATAATGGCCGCAACGTTAATGTATATAAAATCGTATATGCTCCTTCCAAAGACCGAAATGAAAGATGAAGATGAAATTGAAGATCCAAGGACTTCTTTGGTAAAACAATTGTTAGAATATAAAAAATACAAGGAAACTTCTATCGTCTTGTCTCATAAAGCGGATCATTGGGGCAGAAAATGGAAACGGTTATATTATGAAAATCCCTTAGAAACAGCGACAGAAAACGAAGAGAAAATTCCTCTGGAAGGGGTGAGCCTTTGGGATTTGTTGCAAAAATTTTCAGACCTGATGAGTCAAACATTGTTTGATGTTCAGGGCAGAACAATTGTTTACGACGATACCCCGGTAAAGGATTATATGGAGGCCGTTCTATTGCGTGTTCAACAGAGCGCCCCTGTTTCTTTTTTTGCGCTTTTTGAAGGGATAAGAGAAAGACGTCGCATCATTGGTTTTTTTTTGGCGCTATTAGAACTGGTAAGGCAGAATAAGGTAAGAATAGAACAGCCGCTAAATTACTCCGACGTACAAATATCTTTATACAATTAATTACAAATACTTTAACTCGCCACTTTTTCACCTCTTTTTTGTGCAATCGTATCCTATAACATTGGCATACATAGTTTTAATTTGAATTTAATTCGTTAGTTTGTTAGTATCTTTGCTTCTTTGTTTGTCTCGTAAGGCAGGTATTACCGCCTAAAAATAAACACGCGGACATAAATGTGAGTTTTATTTTTGGCTGCGGCTGCTTAAAAAGTATTTAAAAAAATGTTTTTGGCATTGAAATGTCATTTGGAGATAATAGGTTATGGTTTCTAAGGAATTGTTGGAAATACTCGCATGCCCGCTGTGCAAAACAGATGTTCGACTGGAGGGCGACAGGATTATTTGTGTGCAATGCGGGCGAAGGTATCCTGTAAAAGATGATATACCGGTTATGCTTATAGATGAAGCAGCGTTGCCAGAAACGAAAGAGAAGGAATCTTAATGGATAGAAAATCGCTGATTGCATTAATCATTTGCGGGGTAATAATGTTATTATACTATCCCATTATACTGCCTTTGCTATCTCCAAAAACAGAGAAGGTAACACAAGAGGAACTCTCTGCCGAAAAACGACGCCTCGAAACAAAAAATGAAATAAGGACGGTCACTCCTGCGTTGCTGCCTTCTCAGGAAACTTTGCGTGAGATGGACATACATGAAGAAGAAGTGGTGATTGAAAATGAATGTATTAGAACAGTGTGGATAAATGACGGTGCGGCGCTCAAATCGGTTAAACTAAAGGATTTTAAAAGTCAGGATTCGAAAGATACTTTAGAATTAATAAAAGATGCTGATACGGAATATCGCCCCCTCGCCATAAGCTATATATATCAAAAGGCAGATTTCCAAAGACAGAGATACAGGATAACGGATAGAAGCAAGGGAAGGATTTCGTTTAGCACAAGCCTGGAAAGCGGACTTAATCTTATCAAGACCGTTTCCATACCGGATGGTAAATACCAAGTGGATATGGAAATTGTATTGGAAAACAATACAGACGCTGAAATTTCTTTAGCATACGATATCATTGCCTCCTCCATGATTACGCACGAAGGCGTAATTTCGACAGATATTGCAGGGCTTGTCGGCATCGATATGGGGAACCATAAAATTAAATTAGTATCCACCGCACCGAAAGGGTTTCCTGCCAAAAATGAGTCTCGTGGCATTGTTTGGGCGGGTTCAACGAATAAGTATTTTGCCACAGTGTTGAAGCCTGCTTCCAGTGAATGGGTAGCATCTGTTCATCTTCAGGCATTTGATATGCAAGGTATGCCTTCAGAGGAAAAGGCGGAACAGGGTGATTTTATGGTCAGCTTGCAGACGGGGAGAATACACATAGCTCCGCATACGTCCGTCAGACATGGATATCTCTATTTTGTAGGCCCGAAGAAAGAAGAGGTTTTGGGTCAGTATGGCACCATGGATGCTATCATAAGTTATGGGTGGTTAAATGTCATAAGCAAACTGCTCCTTGGTTTTTTAAATGCTGTTCATAACGTAATTCCCAATTATGGCATTTCCATCATAGTATTAACGATAATTATCAAGGCTCTTTTGTTTCCGTTAACGAGAAAAAGCCAGGTTTCCATGTTTAGGATGCAACAGTTGCAACCGCTGATTAACCAGCTCAAGGAAAAATATAAAAACAATAAGCAAAAAATAGGCCAGGAACAGGTGTTGTTGTTTAAAAAATATGGTGTAAATCCAATGAGCGGCTGTTTGCCAATGATATTGCAATTGCCTGTTTTTTTTGCACTGTTCAGAACACTGCAGCTCTCTTTTGAAATGAGGCAGGCTCCTTTTGTTTTTTGGATAAATGATCTTTCCATGCCCGACACACTGATGTATTTGCCGTTTACCATTCCTTTTCTCGGTAATACCCTGAATATCCTGCCGATAATAATGACAGGCGCTTCCTTTGTTCAGATGAAATTAACGCCGAAATCTCCAGCCACTGACCCACAGGCTCAGGCGCAGCAAAAAATGATGTCATTTATGCCAATTATGTTTGCGTTCATTTTATATAAAATGCCTTCAGGACTTACCCTTTATTGGACAACAAGCACTATATTCAGCATCGTTGAAAGCCTATTCATTAGAAAATCTATTAAAAAAATAAAAATAGTTTAGTGTGAGCCTCCCTTTTTTTTTGCGCTCCCATAGCTAAATATTCAACAGGCAAAAAATATCCCTAAGATAACCGTGACGTTATATGTTTCGTGAAGTACAGGATACCATTCTTACCGTAGCAACGCCAGCAGGCAGATCCTTTCACGCAGTGATCAGGGTAAGCGGATCAGAAGCAATTCCCTCGATCCATGAAATATTTGTTCCTTCCGCTAATATAAAACTAGAAAACGTACAAACATTTATTTCTATAAAAGGATGTATTTGTTTGCCTGCGGAGTCATTAAAAATTCCTGCTGTTTTATATGTGATGAGGCAGCCACATTCCTATACAAAAGAAGATATCGTGGAGATTCACACCTTGGGCGGCAGGCCAATCGGAGAAATGATTCTGCAATATATTTTACAAAAAAAAGCAGGATTAAAAGACGGTTTGCGGCTTTCGCGGCCGGGAGAATTTACAAAACGAGCATTTTTGCACGGACGGATAGATCTTGCGCAGGCGGAAGCGATAAAAAACCTCATTCGTTCGCAATCAGATTCAGAACTCGATTTGGCAATTTTGCAATTGTCAGGAAATGCTTCTCAGCGAATTAAAGATATTCAAAACAAAATAACCTTCCTTTGTACGTATGTTGAAACGTCCATTGACTTTTCAGACCAGGACATTGAATTAATATCCCGGGTGGAAATGATAAACAAAATGGAAGAGATTAGAAATGATATTGTTAATCTAATGAATAAGCCGCCGGCGGATAAAATATCTTCTGAAGAAATCCGCACGGTACTATATGGCAAACCGAATGTGGGAAAATCGAGTTTGATTAACGCGCTGCTGGGGGAGAAAAGAGCTATTGTCAGTGACAGACCAGGGACTACGCGGGATATGGTTACCGGAGTTTTGGAAATAGGGAGCATGTGTTTTAAATTAACAGATATAGCGGGTTTCGATGAAGCGAGAGAACCTGTTTTTTTACAAGCAAGAGAAAAAGCTCAAGGTGCCTTGAAAAATGCACATCTGTTATTGCTTGTTTTTGCCGGTAATGAAAAAATGGATATCCAATCATTGGAAATAAATCATAGTGAGGTTGCCAATAATGTAATTGTGGTGGTCAACAAGCGCGATTTAATGCCGGATTGTTCCTCCTTTGAACTGCCGGAAGAAGTAAAAAAATATCCTGTTGTGTATGTTTCTGCATTAACCGGCGAGGGATTGGAGAGATTAAAGACACTTATGTTTGATAAAGTTTTGGCCGGGCAGATAGAACGATCAAACACACTTCATTTTTTCAATGTTTATCAAAAAGATGCCATGCAACGGTCGTACGAACGAATAGAACAGGCGATAGCGTCTTTCAGAGATACTATGAGCGATGAATTTATTGCCATGGACCTGAGAATGGCAGTGGACATTCTTGGTGAAGTAGTAGGTGAAATTACGACAGAGGATATTTTAGATAAAATATTTCAGGAATTTTGTATTGGGAAGTGAAATGCGCGAGAGGCCTTCATGGGACGAATATTTTTTGAGGATTACAAAAGAAGTTGCGCGGCGGTCAACATGCCTGCGCAGACAGGTAGGTGCTGTTCTTGTTTTGGAAAAACATATTCTAGCCACAGGTTACAATGGAGCGCCAAGCGGGCTTCAGCACTGTCTGGAAATTGGCTGTTTGCGGGAACAATTAAGAGTGCCGCCTGGCGAACGCCACGAATTATGCCGGGGGCTTCATGCTGAAATGAATGCTCTTATACAAGCAGCGCGCTACGGAATAAAAATTTCGGGAGCAACCTTGTATAGCACAACCTGTCCATGTTCTTTGTGCGCTAAAATGCTGGTGAATGCCGGAATAAAGCGTATTGTTGCCATTTCCGATTACCCCGATGCCCTTGCAAAAGAAATACTTCATATGGCAAATGTCCCGGTTGACTTTGCAGGGCTTGAAGAACCTGTTGTGGGCGATGAAAAATAGTAACAAAACGCCTTTCAAAAATAAAAAGTTTTTGTCCTCGATAGTATACGTGTTAAACTCAATAATACAGTAAAAACGTTGAATTATTTTTGCTTGAAAATCAATAAAGCAGGTTTTTTGGTAAATCTTCTTGACATCATATATCTTGTATGATATATACTTCAGACTAACATATATAGCTATAAATGTGTTTTTGGTACCTTATCAGTAATTTCTTTAACGGTTTTTGTTAAAATATTTAATAGTGAAACCCGAAATACTGGATACGAAACGAATTCTAATGATAAAATGATTTTATATTCCAAACGAGCGCGTCTTTCGTGTTTCGTGCTTGTTTGGTTCTGGCTTCTCCATGTTAGGTTAAGGGCGCATGCAATGCTTGTTTTGTAAAGCGGATAATGACAAAGTGATTAATTCTCGTACAACAGCGGATGGTCTAAGTATTAAGCGCAGGCGGGAGTGTTTGGACTGCGGTCGTCGATATACTACATACGAGCGAGTTGAAGAAAATCCATTGCGTGTCGTTAAGAAAGATGGACGGCGCGAGATGTATGATCGGAAAAAAGTATTTAATGGTTTGCTGAAAGCGTGTGAGAAGCGGCCTGTCTCTACCGATATAATAGAAAATATCGTTGATGAAATAGAGCGCGAAATATATAGCAAATTCGACCGTGAAGTAAATGCAAACTTTATTGGTTCTCTGGTAATGCAGAAATTAAGGATTCTTGATATGGTTGCTTATGTTCGTTTTGCTTCTGTATACAGGGAATTTAAAGATATTTCGGAATTTATAGATGAGCTAAAACCGTTTATGCAGGGAACCAAGAAGAAGATGCGATGAAAGAACAACTACAAGTTATAGTATTAAACCTGTTAGGAGGTACGGAAAGATATGGGTAATATGATAGAGTATGTCGTAAAACGAGACGGAAGGACAGCTCCTTTTGTTGAAAAAAAGATTGCTGATGCGATTTTTAAGGCGGCGCAGGCTGTTGGGGGTAATGATCGTGCTTTGGCAGAAGAACTGGCTGTAGTGGTTTCTATGTTTTTGGCGAAGAAATACAATGGAAATCCCCCGGGCATAGAAAATATCCAGGACGTGGTGGAAAAGGTACTTATTGAGACGGGGCATGCGAAAACAGCGAAGGCTTACATTATATATAGAGACAAAAGGGCAAGAATTCGTGATTCGCTGAGGGTAAGAAAGCAATCCCAGAAAAGAGTGGATACTACAGATGTTTCTCTCATGGTCGATACGGAGACAAAGGACGAAACTTTTCCCTGGGATAAAAGAAAAGTCGCCGTAGCGCTGGAAAAGGAGGCGGATATCTCCGGAGAGGTTGCTGAAGAAATTGCAAGCGTAGTGGAGCAAAGGGTGTTTTCTTCAGGGTTGAACCGTATTTCAACGTCTTTAATCCGGGAGCTGGTGGATAATGAATTGTTTGAGCGTGGATACAGTAAAAAACTGGAAAAACAGGCCGTGCTTGGTATGCCCAAATATGATCTCGATGAGTTAATACTGTCAAAAAATAAGGAAAACAGCAACATTGCCACTAATAATCCGGAAGCAATAAATCTTGCAATTGCAGAAAACACTTTAAAACAATACGCGCTTCAGGAGGTTTTTTCCAAAGAGGTCTCTGAGGCACATCTAAGTGGGATGGTACATCTTCATGACCTTGGATATCCGACCAGAGTATATTGCTCTTCTCATTCTTTAGAGTATTTAAAAAAATATGGATTGTCGCTTGAGAATTTAGATACCGATTCAGCGCCAGCGAAGCACGCGCGTACATTGACAGGCCATTTAAATACATTCCTGGCTTCCATGCAGGCATATTATGCCGGGGCGTTAGGTGTGGGGTATATTAATATTATGTATGCTCCTTACCTTGAAGGGATGAGCCATCAGGAAATGAAGCAGGAGGCACAACACCTCATATTTAGCTGTTCGCAGAGCGCTTTTTCCAGGGGGGGGCAGACGTTATTTCTTGACTTTAATATACACACAGGCATTCCCGGTTATTTAAAAGATATACCCGCTATAGGTCCTGGTGGGAAACCGACGGGAAAAACTTATGGAGAGTATGCGGAAACGGCGAGGAGGTTTACTCTGGCGATGTTGGATGTTTGGAGGGAAGGGGATTGCTATGGCCATGTCTTTGCGTTTCCTAAATGTGATTTTCACATAAATGAAGAATCGTTTAAAGATCCGAAACAATATGAGCTTTTGGAATATGCCTGTCAGATTGCCAGTGAGAATGGCGTACCATACTTTGTATTTGACAGGGATGAGATAACCCTCTCTGCATGCTGCCGTTTACGTACTACAATTGATGATAATTATATGATCAAACATCCTGAAAGCATGCGTTTTTGCGGCTTTCAAAATATAACGATTAACCTGCCCCAGGCCTCCTATAAGGCGGGAAAAGGTAATTGGGATGCGCTTTACAAAGAGATTGATAAAGCAATTGAAATTGCGGTAAAGGCGCATCTTCAAAAAAAGAAATTTATCAGCAAACTAATGTCGGGACCGGAAATGCCTCTTTGGGAAATTGGAAAGAAAGCAAAAGATGGTCGTCCATACGTAGATCTTGAGGCGTCAACATATATTGTTGGCATTATTGGGTTAAATGAATGTTTGCAGTTTATGACGGGAAAAGAATTACATGAAGGCGATGATATGATCCGCCAGGGTTTGCGCGTGGTTTCCCACATGTATACGCGTGTGAAGGAAGCAGGGAAAAAGCATAAGTTGAAGTTTTCTTTGGAAGAATCTCCCGCCGAAAGTGCAAGTAGAAGATTGGCAAAGGTGGATATGCGAAATTTCCCTGAAGCGGCGGACGTTGTAAAAGGAAATGACGAAAGGGACGGCTTGTATTATACCAATAGCATACATCTTCGCCCGGATGCCCCGGTAGATATGATTACCAGAATATACCTTCAGAGTAAATTTCACACGATGATTGAATCTGGTGCAATAATACATGCATTTGTAGGAGAAGAAAGGCCGCCGGCCTCCAGCATTTTGAATCTCGTGAAAAAAACATTTAAGAATACACAGGCTGCTCAGGTTACCATATCTCCCGAGTTCACCATTTGCAACGATTGTAAAAAAGTCACAAAAAAACTTACGGATATTTGCGGCTATTGCGGGTCGAGAAATGTTTATGGTATAACAAGAATCGTAGGCTATTTCAGCCGTATAAATAATTGGAACAAATCTAAAATAAGTGAATTGGCGGACAGGCATAAGGGCAATTATCGTGTAGAGGATATTTTTACGGGCAAGAGTGCTTCTGTAGAATCTTGTGCGGCAAAAAGTTAGAATACGAGCTTTATTTAACATGGCAGCGGTAGTGGTGATGTTTTTCAAATTTTTATTTAGATTTTTTGAATGAATATACCAATTAAAGGTTTTATTGAAAATAGTCTCTTAGAGTGGGAAGGAAAGATTGCCTCCATCATTTTTCTGCCAACGTGCAATTTTCTCTGCCATTATTGTCATGCCCCGCATTTGGTGCAAACCCCGAATAAATTAGAATCAATACCTTTGGAGTCAGTAACGAAAAAACTACAGCAAAGTTTTGGGTGGATAGATGGCGTTGTTGTTTCGGGCGGAGAACCCACCATGTATAAGGAATTAGGCGAATTGCTGAAAATATTCAAGGATATTGGTGTTCTGGTGCGCTTAGATACAAACGGAACGAATCCTTATGCATTGAAAGATTTAATCGAAAAAGACCTTTTGGATTGTATTGCAATGGATGTAAAAGCGCCTCTTCGTAAAAATAAGTATGAAGAAATAGCTGGAACTCCCTGTAATGTAGAGGATATTGTAAATAGTATTCATATTATTATGGAGAGTGGCATTGAGTATGAATTCCGTACTACGGTCTGTCCTTCACAATTGGATCAATATGATATCGAGGATATCTCAATGTCCATAAGGGGTGCAGAACGATATATCATACAGTCCTTTAAACCGAATCATTGTTTGAATACGGATATGTTAAATGAAAAGCCCTATTCTTTTGAAATGCTCAGGGAATTTGCAATGGTGGCAGGCAAATATGTTAATTATTGCTGTGTCCGGGGAGATGAAGGAAAAGTTTTATCGAGAAATTGGTAGGTTCATTATACCGTTGGTCCCAATAATCTATGAGAGGGGGTGATATTTAATGCCGGTAAAGAAGTGTGGTACTTCCGCAAAAACAGGAGCAAAAAAAACAGCTACAAAGAGTGTTGGCACCAAAACGACAAAAGCAAAAACCGCAACAAAAGCAAAGACAACAACAGAAAAAGCGAAGACGACGACAAAAGCAAAAGCCAAGCCTGCTGCAAAGAAGGCGAAAAAGTAATAGCCAGTTTAATGTTATTTATATTTTAGCAGACACATGTATTCAAAAGTATTTATGTATACAGGTTATTAGGAACGAGACAGTTTTGCATACGTATTTTTATTGGTATGGGACCAATCTATGTGTAATGGGGGAAGGGCGTTTCGATTCTATCGGAACGTCCTTCTTTGTCATTAATTAGCCAACTAAAGGATCATGTGTTCCGCCTCTCCCCGCCCGTTTTTAACAGTAAATCGTGGGCTACGGAATGAAGGTTTTCAAAATTCCAGAATAGCATCGAGTCTGTAGAGATGTAAATGCCTCGCGTCTCTGTTAGCCAAAAGATTAATTTAGCACAAGAAGTTTTAATCTTTTTAACAAATCAATTAATAAACATATTCCTATCCCTCTCGAGAGGGGAATTTTAGCTGTCCCCTCATGGAAGGGGGTTTAGGGCAGGTAGAAAAGTCTTTACATACAACCTGTCCTCTTTTTTTGGAGCGGAACCTTAAAAAGTCGTTGCCAAAGATGGCAGAATTTGATGTTAAGGAATTTCAATCTTTTTAGTTAAGCAATTAACAAACCCAATGCGGCCCCTATGGTAGGCCATGTATCCTTGCATGGTTTTATGACATGAAATGCAATACGCTTGTCCTGTCAATGAGGAGAACTTTGGATGTCACCTCCCGGGAGAGGATCGAGGGGTAGGTAAAATAAAAACCGTCGGGGTTTTGTTTTTTAAAACCCAACCTAATTAAAAAAAGTAGCGCAGAGTTATGAAATTAAAGAAGCTGGAATTGTTCGGATTTAAATCGTTTGCCGAAAAAACCGAAGTTGTTTTTGAGGACGGCATAAATGTAATTGTCGGTCCCAATGGATGCGGCAAGAGTAATATAGTGGATGCTGTTAAATGGGTGCTTGGCGAACAAAGCGTTAAATCGTTGAGAGGCAATGAAATGTCGGATGTTATTTTTAATGGCACCGAAAAAAGGCCCTCTCTTGGTTATGCGGAAGTATCGTTGACTATTTTGAACAATAAGGGACTATTGCCTCTGGAATATACTGAAGTGTGTATTACGCGCAGGCTGTATGCTTCCGGAGAATCTGAATATCTTATTAATAAGCAAACCAGCAGATTAAAAGACATACGCGAACTTTTTGTAGATACAGGCTTTGGTTCAAATGCGTATTCTGTGATTGAACAAGGGAATGTCGATGCGTTACTCAGAGCGAATGCTCACGAAAGGCGTGCATTGTTTGAAGAGGCCGCAGGTATCAGCAGATTCAAATTACAGAAAAAAGCTGCTTTGTCTAAATTAGAACATGTGGAACAAAATTTGTTACGAATAGGCGACATTGTTGAGGAGCTACAAAAGCAGCTTCGTTCCATAAAAGTTCAGGCATTGAAGGCTAGAAGATATCAGGAGTACAGAGAACAATTAAAAAAACTAAAGGTAGGACTTTCGCTTAAAAATTACAGAGAGCTTGGTGACAATAAGGCGTCTGTTTCTGAACAAATAAAACAAATAGAAGAACAAAGACAAAAAGTAACCACTATTATAGATACTCTTAAATTACAAATAGATGAAGTTGAAGAGGCCTTGGAACAATTGGAACTGCAATCAGCGGCATTACAGACGGAAAAAATGAGTCTTGAGTCGCAAATATCAAAAGACGAGGATAAAATAAAATATAATACCGAACGTATTAAAGAATTAAAAACCCGGCGCGAAAGACTCTTGGAACAGCAAAAGACATTGGAAAATAAGATAGGCGAAACAAAAAACACTATTTTAAAATCTGAGGAAATGCTACACGTATTGACGCGGGATATAGGAACGGTACAAAACGACCATCAGAATAAAGAAATTTCAAGTAAACAAATAAACCTTGAATGCGATATTTTGTATCAGGGCATGGAAGAAAAAAAGGCGGAGGTTATTGCTACACTGCAAAAAGAATCTGGCGTACAGAATGAAATCGGCAGTTTGACTATGGAAAAAGAAACATTGATGGGGAGAGTGATGAGGCTTCAAAAAAGGCAGGACGAAATTGCTTCATCTCTGAATATGTTGAAATCGAGATATGAGACCGTTGCAGATGAAAAAAATACTATTACGATAGAGTATGATATTTTAGAAAGCAATTTATTCGCTTCAAAAGGCCGTATACAAGAAATTATTAACACAATCCGTTCCTTAGAAGACCAAATTAACCTAAAAAAACAATTGCAAAGCAGTAAAAAATCGCGACATGAAGTACTGATGGACTATGAGGTTCGCGCAGAGGGTATTGATTCAGGGGCAAAATGTATCGTTGGAGAATCGCAGAAAACAGATTCTGTTTTGAAAGGTATACAAGGCATGATTGTGGATATGCTGAAGGTGGATTTGCAGTATGCTCTTGCCATTGAAGCTGCATTGGGAGATAAGGTGCAAGGCATTGTTGTGAGCACCACGCAAAATGCAATAGAGGCGCTTGCCTTTCTACTGGAACATCAAAAAGGAAATGCCATTTTTTTCCCATTAGACCGTATGCATGGGCAATCTTCTCGCAATGAGGAAATTTTACAAAAACCAAATGTCATTAGCGTTGCAAGCCGTCTTGTTAATTGCAGGGAAGATATTCGGGAGGTAATAGAGGGATTTTTGGGCAATGTCCTTGTTGTTGAAAATCTTGAAGCTGCAATGTGGCTGAATAGCCAAGGCATCAATGTTCGCTGTGTAACACTGAATGGAGAGTTGTTTGAATTGGACGGGACAATCAGCGGCGGCAGAAAGCAGGGGCAGGTAGGCATTATTTCCCGAAGAAGTGAATTGGAGAAAATTGAAGATGAATTGCTCCGTATACAGGAGGAACTGGAGAGGCTTGAGGGGGAAAAGTATACGTATGTGGGCGAACTGACCGGGCTTGAAGAGAAAACTGCCCAATTGGCGGTAAAGATAGAACAGTTGAATTTACTGAAAATGTCAAAGGAAAATGAACTTTCGCAAAACAGACAAAAACAGGAAGAACTTCTGGCAGAAGAAAAGATGAACGAAGAGGAATCAGACGAAATAAACGGCGAAATAGAAAACACCCATGAACGCGAAATTTTATTGAGGGAAAGATTGGAAGTCCTCAATCAACGCCATGAAGCATTAAAAGAACAAATCGAAGAGACATCGATGCTTGTTAAAGAAAAGGAAGTTATAAGGAAGGAAATGCAGGAAGAAATTATGTCTTTAAAGGTGATGCTTGCACAGAAAGAAGAGAAAAAAGACAGTCTGGCAGAGACGTTAAACAAACTTTCCGCAGACCTGCAGGAAATGGAAGAACAGGTTCGGGATATAGCAGATGAGCATAAAAATTGTCAGCAGAAAATATTTGATGCGGAAATAGAAATCAAAAATACGGAACAACACATTGAGGCGCTTCAATCAGAAAAAATTGTTATTGATGAAAGGACGGAAAATCTGAGTGCAGAAATAGAAAGAAATGATTATCATGCCGCGGAATTACGTACATCCCTGGAAGGAAACCAGGCAGAATATGGGAGTGTAGAACAGCATCTTCAGGAATTGCGATTTAAAGAAAATGAATATAATATCCGTATAACCAATCTTGAGGAACGGATAAGAGAAGAATATAAACTTGAAATTTCCGAACTACACAGTAACCGTGAAGAAATTGAGCAGGAACTCAGCAGTTTGAAGGAGAAGCAAGCTCAGTCCGACGTTTCACCTGAGGAATTTTGGGAAGCGGTTTCTGTTGAAATAGAAGAATTACAAGGAAAAGTGGAGCGTTTGGGCAATGTGAATCTGGAAGCCATTGCGGAACAGGAAGACCTTGAAAGCCGGGAGGGTTTTCTCCTCACCCAAAAGGAGGATCTTGAAAAGTCGCATACGAGTCTGCTGAATCTGATAAAAAAAATTAATCATACGAGCCGTGAATCTTTTGAAAAAACCTTCCATGAAATCCGTGAAAATTTTCAAATGATGTTCCGGAAGCTGTTTGGCGGAGGAAAAGCAGATATAATTTTGGAGGAGAACGTTGATATCCTCGAAGCGGGAATTGAAATAGTTGCGCAGCCACCCAACAAAGAACTTCGTTCAATCACGCTCCTTTCCGGGGGAGAGAAAGTGATGATCACCGTGGCGTTGCTGTTTTCGGTATTTCAGACAAAACCAAGCCCCTTTTGCATCCTCGACGAGGTGGACGCCGCCCTGGATGAAAGCAACATCAACAGGTTCAGTCTTATTATTAAAGAGTTTACCAGAGACACGCAGTTTCTCATGATTACGCATAATAAAGTTACTATGAGCATTGCGGATGTGCTTTATGGCATCACGATGCAGGAACCAGGGGTATCAAAAAAGATTGCCGTGAAGTTTGATGAGATTGAGAAAAAGGTTGCTTAATACGCAGAATGGCAAAATGTGTTTGACAACAGATGAAGGAGTGAGTATCATTACCCGCAGTTGTTGAAATAAAAACAAATATATATGCGATGGAGTTCGCTTAATCGCTGCTATTGTAGCTAATAACTCCTGTCAAAGATTTCCTCTGGCAGGAGTTTTTTTATTTTGAAAAACCCCTGTCAAACGAATGGTTTTGGCAGGGGTTTTTATGTTAAATTTACGTATAGGAATTTCAAAGTTTTTGTAGAGACACATTGCATGTGTTTCCCCGTTTTGTTTATTTAGTTAAAAGTCGCCGAAGACCTAATTAATTCAATTAAGTAGATGAACAGCTACGTTTGTTTTTCCGGAGGATTTGAAGTTTCATGTTAGATGAATTTGTAGAACATAAGAAAGAAATATTGAGTGTAATTGAAAATATAGAGGACTTGTCAAAAAATGATGCTGGGATTGGAGACGGCCTGCTTGCTATGGTCAGGAAACGGTTGGTAACAAACAGCTTTAATCTGGTGGTTTTAGGACAGTTTAAAAGAGGCAAAACGACTCTTATCAACAGTTTAATTGGCAAAGAAGTCCTCCCATCATCGGTAGTCCAATTAACTTCTATTGTGACGATCCTGAGGTTTAGCCAGGAAATCAGATGTATAATTTTCATGGAAGATGGTAGTGAAAGGGAAATTAGTGTGGAGGAATTACCTCGGTATGTTACTGAAAAGGAAAATCCAGGAAATGTACGCAGAGTGCGATGCGCTATCATTGAATATCCGTCACCTTTTCTTGAAGCGGGGATGATGCTGGTCGATACCCCGGGAGTGGGATCAACCTTTCTGCATAACACGGAAACGACGTATGGATTTTTAGACCACCTTGATGCCGCATTGTTCCTTATGAGCGCTGATGTTCCCATCTCACAGGTGGAAAAGGAACTCCTTGATACCATCAAAGATTCCACACAGAAGATATTCTTCGTGTTAAACAAGATTGATAATCTGACTTCGAACGAGATGGAGGAAATAGTCGCCTTTAATAAACAGGTGTTAGAGGAGATGGGGTTTGCCGTGCATAAAATCTGGCCTATTTCTGCCAGAGAAGCACTGAAGGCAAAAATAATCAACAATGACGTTCAGCTTTTACAGAGTGGTCTTTTGTAACGGATGTTCACCCCTGCCAAAACGCATAAGTGCTTAATACATAGTTTGTTAAGGCTGTATTTTTAATAAATATGTAGTCACTAATATATTGTTATTATCCGACAATATACTTGACGGATAATGGTTGTTATCTGTACAATGGTGGACATGCATATTGTAGAGAACAAGTCAAAATCCGGTAAAAAAATCTATCGATCTACCCTTCTGCGGGAATCGTACCGTGAGGATGGGAAGGTCAAGAAA
>NZ_CAADGZ010000039.1:0-26380 GCF_900696675.1 uncultured Candidatus Kuenenia sp.
TTTAAAGTAGTACAATAGCGCTACCACAATTGCTAAAAAACGGATATCTGTTATCGCTTTTTGCCAATCTTGGTAGTGGAAAATACTGATTTTCGCATTGCGAAAATCGTTTGCAGGATTTAGGTATAAAAATTATGAACGCCTGAAAGCTGATCCTTGATGGCTTTTCTCTATTTGAAGGCACGTTAAATATTTTACATCAGAACAAAAAGCACTTATAAAAATAAAGAATTGCAAGGCACATATTCAAATTTTACCTATATTGGAAATATGTGAACAGAGATACTCCGTGCGGTTAACTATTTTGTTTCATAAATATATGAAGCTGATTTGTTCATTCGTTTCATGACAGAAATAACCCTCAACCGAGGATATGATACATACCAAAAATCCTTAAACCCGGGCAACTTTGTTATGACAACTTTTCCACTTTTTCCCCAATACTATATTCTTTTCTGTAATTATGAAATAAATTATCTTATCCGGGTAAAAGAATCACTGAAATACATCGAAACAACAAGCTCTTATTTCAAAAGGTTATTATTGCAGCAATATTTTTTTTGTGACTGCATGCGGGATATACTTTTGCGTCCCACGGTATCTGGGAAAAAATTTGTTTCCGATGTTTGCAGAATCTTACGGATTCAAACATGCGTTTTGTGATATGAGAAAATTAGTAACACTTTAGTTTTTTGAAAAATTCCCGTGATAGAAAAAATACCATGTAGCCCCGTCAGGGGCGGTCTGTTTGTAGCGCAATAAAATTCAATAAGGTAAATAGCTCCGTAGGAGCGGCCTGTCCGTATTCAGGCAGACCTGTTTAATATGGATTTACAAGAGACAGGTCGCTCCTAACGGAGCTAATATCTGTTATAATATTCTATTTTGCTACAAACAGGCCACTCCTACGGAGCTTATAGGTAATACATTTTTCAAAAAACTAAAGTGTTACGAAAATTAAGCCTTCACGAATTTGATTTGTTTGATATGTGACTGGGAGAAAAGGAAGTTGCACAATATATTTCATTTCTGGCCACCGCAAAATGTTGCAGCAAACACCAGGAATCAGGCGTTAAATGCCCTTGTTTTCCTCTACAAGCAGGTGCTCTATATGGAATTGGGTATATTCCAGATTTTTTGTAAAAAAGAAAGCCGTTGACTGATATTTTACTTGAATGTGTGTAAATTCATGGAGCGAGCATTCAAAATTATTCATTATAACTTGAACCCACCCCTTACCCTTCCCAAGAGGGGACTCCAAGTATTCTCCTCTTGGGAGGGGCTTGGGGTCAAACCTAAATCCTAACTCGATTTTCTCACAAACAGGTGAATCTCTCCTTCTTCTTCGTTTATCTCTAAAAGCTCATTTCCCGTGCTATTGCACCACGAAACAATGTCTTTTTTAATTCCTTCATCTGTAGCGATTATCTCAAGTATTTTGCCCGGCGCTATTTCGTTCATCTTGCCTGCGGTTTTAAAAATGGGCATCGGACACATAAGTCCGTAACAATCGAGTGTTTCATCCGCTTTCATTGCTATGAATCCTCTCTTTATTATTGCATAAAACACAATGCGTTAATTTGGCCGGAAATCGGGTTCATGGTGGTGATGCTCTTCGTGTGAATGCCCCTTCTTTTTCTCCAGGCCTTTTCCCGTTGTTTTCTTAAGGTAGTCATCGATAGCGGCTTCAATTGCTTCTTCTGCCAATACAGAACAATGCATTTTTGCCGGCGGCAAGCCATCCAATGCTTCTGCGACTGCTTTATTGGTAAGCCGCAACGCTTCGTCAAGCGTTTTTCCTATAATCATTTCTGTAGAAATACTGCTAGTTGCAATAGCCGCCCCGCAGCCGAATGTTTTAAACTTTGCGTCAACTATTACATTATCTTTCACCTTAATGGACATCTTCATGATATCGCCGCATGCAGGGTTTCCCACCTCGCCAACGCCATCTGCCTCAGCAACTTCTCCTACATTACGCGGATTTGCAAAATGATCCATTACCTTTGCGCTATATTGCATATATATACCTCCTTATTATTATTTTCTGTTATTTCTGCTGGTACAATGGGGACATCTGTCTAAGACGTTCCACAATGGGAGGCAATTTTTCAAGGACACATTCAACGTCTTCTTCCGTATTCTCCCTCCCGATACTAAAAAGTACCGTACCCTGAGCCAGCGCAGGGTCTACGCCTGTCGCCATTATTACATGTGACGCCTTCAAAGAGCGTGAAGTGCATGCGGAACCGCTTGAAATTGCAATGCCCTGCATATCCAAAAACAACAGCACTGATTCACCTTCAATAAATTCTATGCACACACTCAGATTTCCCGGAAGCTTGTTTGTCGAATGCCCGTTTATATGGATATGGCTGATTTTTTCCAACAACCCGTCGTGCAGCATATCTCTTAATTTCTGTATCTGTTTTGTTCGTTGCGGCATTTCGCTCTTTGCCAATTCAGCCGCTTTTCCCATGCCAACAATACCGATAACATTTTCCGTTCCAGCCCTTCTGCCGCCTTCCTGCACCCCGCCTTCTATCAAGGGAAGAAGCCTTACCCCTTCTCTCACATAAAGCGCACCTGTTCCTGACGGGCCATAAAATTGGTTTGCAGACATGCTTAACACGTCAACCGCCACATCTGCAACATCTATAGGAATATTTCCTGCCGCGGCAACGGCGTCTGTATGGAAAATAATGTCCTTTGCCTTAACAACCGCCGAAATTTCTCTGATCGGTTCGATTGTCCCGATTTCGCCATTGGCAAACAGTATCGAGACCAATATCGTTGTCGGTTTAATCGCATTTTTTACATCGTCAGGACTTACCAATCCATACTTATCAACCGGCAAACAGGTAATTTCATATCCTGATTTCTCCAGGGATTTCAGGGGATTAAGTACGGAAAAATGTTCTATTGCAGAGGTGATAATATGATTACCTTTCTTTTTGTTTGCGGCAGAAATGCCTTTTATTGCAAAATTATTTGCCTCAGTTCCGCTTGAGGTAAAAATAATTTCGTTTGCTTTTGCGTTAATAAGATTTGCCACACTCTCACGCGCACTTCGTATTGCATCGCTTGTAAATCTTCCAAACTGATGTATATTGGAAGGGTTGCCATACCCTTCTTTTAAAAATGGGATAATTGCATCTATCACCTGTGGATGCATTGGCGTTCCCGCGGTATTATCCATGTAAAGTTTTTTCATTATACCTCCCTTCTTTTCATCCTAAGTTACTTTTTCCAATTTCGCATATGCCAGCATGAGATTCTTTGTTCCGCCGATATTAAAACTCACTTTAACACTTGCCTTCTCATTGCTTCCCTGCATTTCCAGGACCCTTCCGATGCCAAACACAGGATGCCGTACCACCTCGCCATTTAAAAAAGTCCGGACATTTCCGGAGAGAAATACGTCACTTTCTGATAACACATCGCAGGCTTCCACTGCGTCGTTTTCCCATGAATTACTCTTCCCCTGATATTCGTAAGAAAAATGGTTTTCCGTCTTATCCAGCCTATCCATGCAGTCAGCATGTATTTCATCTAAAAACCGGGATGCTACACATGGTATCAATTGACCGTATCTCATCCTCCTTTTTGTGTACGTAAGAAAAAGCCTTTTCATCGCCCGGGTTATGCCCACATAGCACAACCGCCGTTCTTCTTCAATTTCTTCCTCTGAAATCCGCGATTCTGAATGAGGTAATAAACCCTCTTCCATACCGGAAATAAACACGACCGGAAATTCCAGCCCCTTCGCCGTATGCAATGTCATAAGTGTCACCGCTTCCGCCAGGTCTTCAACCGTATCCAAATCGGAAATCAGCGCCACCTCCTCTAAAAAACCCTGTAAAGAACCGTCAGTATGGTTTGCATCATATTCATGGGCAGCATTCACCAATTCTTCCACATTCGCTATGCGGTCCTCAGACTCTTTTTCTTCAGATTTTCTGAGAAAATGGATATACCCTGTTTTGTCAATTATGCTTTTAAGTGTTTTTTCCACTGACGTCTCCGGCATATGGCGCAAGACCATAATTAGTTCATAAAACCTTTTTATTGCCGCGGCAGATTTGCCGGTGACTTCATGAATTGCATCCACAATCCCAATGGCGTTGAATAGTGTTGACTCCCGGCTCTCAGCCCATTCTTTTATTTTCTTAACTGTAGTAGTTCCAATACCGCGGGCCGGCGTATTAATCGCACGTTCTAACGCCGAGTCATCGCATGGATTTACGCATAATCTAATATACGCCAGTATATCTTTTATCTCCTTTCGCCGGTAAAATTCGACGCCGCCAACTATTACATAGGGAATCCCGGCATTTCTGAGTGCTATTTCCAGCGTCCTGGATTGGGCATTGGTACGATAAAACAGGGCTATCTCCGTATATTTTATTCCATTTCCGCGCAGCGCCCTGATTGTTTTTGCGATTTCTTCCGCCTCGCTATGTTCATTCTCGCAATGTATTGTCTTTATCTTTTCCCCATGTTCATTTTCCGTCCAGATTTCTTTCTGCTTCCTGTACTTATTTTTTTGAATAACACTCGATGCCGCCAGCAGGATGTTCTTTGTCGAACGGTAATTTTGCTCCAGTAGCACGACCCTGGCGTCGGGATAGTCTTTTTCAAAATCCATTATGTTTCTTAAATCCGCACCGCGCCAGCCGTAAATCGACTGGTCAGGGTCTCCTGTCACACAAATATTTTTGTATTTCTGTGCAAGCAGCCGTGAGATAGCATATTGAACAAAATTAGTATCCTGATATTCATCGATGAGGATATATTTAAACCGTTCCTGATATGAAGACAATACATCCGGG
Source organism: uncultured Candidatus Kuenenia sp. (assembly GCF_900696675.1). NCBI lineage: Bacteria > Pseudomonadati > Planctomycetota > Candidatus Brocadiia > Candidatus Brocadiales > Candidatus Brocadiaceae > Candidatus Kuenenia > uncultured Candidatus Kuenenia sp. Next base: position 4,833 of record NZ_CAADGZ010000039.1, read on the forward strand.
CGTATTTTTAAAAGTTCAACCGTCTTTATGAGAAGGTCATCAAAGTCCAGAGCATTGCCGGATTTTAGCATGGTATCATATTTTTTATAAATTTTTGCAACCATTTGGTGATAAATATCTGACGCTGTTGCAGCGAATCGTTCATGGTCGATAAGTTTGTTCTTGGCATTGCTGATGGAACTTATAATACTCCTCGGCTTCCAGTGGGCGGTATCAATCTCTAAATCGGCCATGATGGATTTAATCCTGTTCAATTGATCCACCGTATCGTAAATGGTAAAATCTTTTGAATAACCAAGCAATTCTATATCTTTTCTTAAAATTCTTGAGCACATCTTGTGGAATGTGGAGACCCACATTCCTTTATGAGAGGAAAATTTTTTCACCCTTTCAGCCATTTCATTTGCCGCCTTATTGGTAAATGTTATGGCCAATATATTGTATGGGGAAATACCTTCCGACATTAAATAGCCGATACGCCGTGTGATTACCCGTGTTTTTCCGCTACCCGCGCCCGCAACAATCAAAAGAGGACCGTCAATATGGGTAATCGCTTCACGCTGTTTGTCCGTAACATCTTCTAAAAATTTCATTTGTATTTTTCCGCAATTAAACTTGCTATCGCCTTTTTATCGTCTAAAACGAGTTCCCGGTAATAAATAATCTTAAAATCCATGAAAAAATACAGCAGCTCATTCGGTTTTAATAAATATTCTTTGTTCTTAGGCCCGTCAAAACCGCGTTCAGCATTCTCAACAGTAAAGGTCTCGTACATGATCATTCCCCCGACCTTGAGAGAGTCCTTTATTTGAGGAATGAGATCCCTTTGTAAGTAGTAAAAACAGGTTATTGCATCATAGGAATTTTTGGGCAATTTATAGTCTTTCAAATCCGCTACAAATGCATTAATGCGGACATTGTTTTCTTTTGCCAGATTTTTTGCCTTTTCAATGGCGACGGCAGAAACATCGCAGCAGTCCACCTCGAACCCGTTTTTTGCCAAAAAAACGGCATTGCGGCCTTCGCCCGTTGCAACATCCAATGCTTTTCCTTTGGGTAAAAGACTAATATGTTCCTTTAAAAATGCGGTAGGCTCCCTGCCAAAAATATATTCCTCCGTCTTATATCTGCTATCCCAAAACAATTTATCCTGGTCACCTGCAAATAATACAGTTACACATATTAAAAAAAACATTATAAACAAAAAACCAAGATAAAAACTATTATATTTTATGATCTTCAGCATTTTTGGATGCATTCGGGGATGGGTTTTAAGAAATTTATTTGCGGTTTATCTGTAGAAAATACTTACAGGGAAAATTTGTTGGGTTTTTGTCTTTTGAATCCACAACTGATTTAAATATGAACTATGAATGTTCCGTTTTCTGTTTTGTCTGTGATCTTTGACGGAAATAAAATTTAAGAGGAATTTCCGGGAATGCCAGTTTGCGGCGAAGCTGATTACCAAGGTATCGTTCATAATTATTATCAAAAAGTGTGGGGTCATTTACAAATATTACAAATGTAGGGGGGGCGACACTTATTTGAGTACAGTAATATATCCTCGGTGTTTTTGACTTTCTTTGCCCGGGACGTTGCAACTTCAGGGCATCTTCTACCACCTTATTTAACTCCGACGTTGAAACCCTTGTATTGGCCTGCTCATAAAGATCCATCGCAAGGTGAATCATCTCGGCAACGTGATCGTTGTTTTTGGCGCTAATAAATGAAATAGGGACAAATGAAAGACCCGGCAGGCTTTTATTTATATACTCATGATATTCTTCTGTTTCAATGCCCTTAACCAAATCCCATTTGTTAATAACGATCACACATGGTTTTCTTTCCAGGTCGATGTACGCCCCTAACTTCTTATCTACATCTGAGATTTTGAGGGTTGCATCAATCAGGAACAATACCACATCTGCCCGCCGGATAGACCTTTCCGCACGAGCCATGCTGTAAAATTCGATAGAATCTTTTACCTGGCTTTTTTTGCGTACACCGGCGGTATCTATTGCTAAAAACTGTTTATTATCCATTTCAAATTTCACGTCAATTGAATCCCTTGTCGTTCCAGGCACCTCGCTTACAATGACACGTTGCTTTCTGGCAAGGGTATTAATTAAAGTGGATTTTCCCGCATTTCGCTTCCCTACTATTGCCATTTTCATAATAGGTACGGAATCTGTATTGTCGTAAGGTTCCTGGAGAGGAAAAAGAGAAATGATTTTGTCAAGCAAGTCCGACCTGCCATATCCTTCTATTGCAGAAACCGGGTGTGGTTCTCCAAAACCCAGTTCGTTAAATTCGCCCATTGAATGCTCAAATTTCGGTGTATCGACCTTATTTGCGATAAGGATTACTTCCTTTTTTACATGCCGTAATCTTTCTGCGACAATTCTATCTAAAGGCGTGACGCCTTTGCGTACATCAACAACAAAAAGAACAACATCCGCCGCCGCAAGCGCTACTTCTATCTGCATCTCAATATCTTCTGTAAGGCCGTCTGAATCTGTTATCCCCATGCCGCCAGTATCAACCAACTCAAACACACAATCCTTATGGCGTATTTCGGTTGATACCCGGTCTCTGGTTACACCGGAGGTAGGTTCAACAATAGATATTCTCCGTCGGGAAAAACAATTAAACAACGCAGATTTTCCCACGTTTGGCCTTCCGACAATTACTGCTACCGGTATCTGCATTTTTACCTCAAATTGATTGCTATTAAATTAGGTTTGGTTTTAAAAGACCTGTCACAATTATTTATTGTGTCACGGCTCCATCAAACAGTGTGGAAGGAAATGCATTTGATGCTCTGCATGAATTGAATTGGCAAGGCAATACGATTATTCCTTAAATTGGTCACTCCGGACATCATCATTGTGTGTATTTTCGGAAAGTTTCTTTATATCATCATTTTTAATATCAGTCGTCAGTTCATTCCGGCTGTTATTTTCCAAATACACATCGGTAACATTGGTACTATCTATTTCTTTTCTCAATAAAAAATAAATAACTGTTTTCGCGGAAAATACATAGTTAATAAAAAAATTCCATACGGCCAATTTAATACAAAAGATATAAACAATCAACATGCCCGCAAGGAATTTCAGAGACCACCCGGCAAGAACAGATGCCACTGCCTTTGATTCGTCAGCAGGCTTCATGCAAAAGCCTAAACATGCAATATTATATCGTTGCAGTATATATGCTTTAACGGTATAAAATTTTTCTCCCATCCCAAATCCTACCGTACAGAAAGACAGATGAATCACCAGCCATGCAAAAAAAGCAACTATTGAAACGCAAATAATGCCATATACTATATATATTCCACAATACCCCAAAAACCGTTTTGGTCTTGAAATTACATAACTGTATGCACGGCTTACCGCGTCAAATGCATCCGACCCTTCAGCGCTAATGGTAGGGTACATAAAACACATACCCAATACACCTATTATCCCGACTAACACCATCAATAAGCCGGCAACAAAGGCAAAGGGAAACCCTAAAGCAACCACACATTCCCCCAATACCGGTATCCTTCCTATTAAACCGCCAATTACATTGCATATTCCGAAAAAAAACACCCCTATAAAAGGAATCATTGGCGACCAAAAAAATGACCAGAATTTTTTTCTGGCAAATATAACAGCATCTATTAACCTAACATTTTCATCCCTCGCATAATCCAGTGCAGCTATTCTGGTAATTGCACCGCCAAAAAATGACCATATTGCCAGGAGTCCCAGAGCAATTGTTATAAAGAATATAAATCCGCCCACACTGAACATCGCTGCGGCAGATGAAAAATTTGCTCCATGTATGGGGCAATTATCCCGCATCGGGGATAAAATAATTTTCGTAAAAAAGAACGGTGATAAATTTATTATTTTTAGTGCAGAAAAAAAAGATGCCGCCGTCATACACCAGGCTAAACTGATAAGAAGGCCTGCATACCCGAGAAACATCATCTTAGGATCAAATGCCATTTTAAAAGCAACAAAAATATCGCGCCAGCTATGTACGTGTGTCTTTGTTTTAACCATCCATTTCCTCTCCCTTTTCATATATACATGTTGACCCGTCACTCCCCATCGGCTCCCCTATACAGTAACTCTCATCCAACCAGGCACCAAAATCAACCAATTTGCACCTGTTGCTGCAAAAAGGGAAATAGGGCAAATCCTTAATCACCTGGTAAAAGAGTATTTTTCTGCAATTCGGACAATTAATTTTCTGCATGCGTTTTTTCTGTCTTTTTCTCTTGTTTTTTATCCTTTGTTTCCGGCTTTGCTATTTCTGATTCTTTTTTTGCACTGGATTTATATTCTTCGCTCCGGTAATCCGTCTGGTAAAATCCTGAACCTTTAAAAATTATTGCCCCACCCGTCCCAATAATTCTTTCCACAGAAAAACGACCACAGGAAGGACATTCCTTCACCGGATCTGATTTTATAGATTGAAACATTTCAAATTTATGACTACATTCATTACATCTGTATTCGTATGTTGGCATATATCATACTTAATTTTTACAGCAGCACAAAAGAGCCGCAATACAATTAAGTTGTACCTCCTTTCAATAAAAAATATTATGATACCTGTTTCATTTTTTCAATAAACTTCTTTTGTCTGGAAGAAATATTATTTTTTTCCAGCTCGGCGAATTCTTTTAACAATTCTTCCTGACGCGAAGAAATCTTCGTTGGTGTTTCAACTACCACCTGAACCAGCAAATTACCTTTGCCATGCCTGTGTATATTAGGAAACCCTTCACCTTTAATAGGGATAATCTCGTTATTTTGTATGCCCTTAGGCACTTTCACCTGAATAATATTGCCAGACAATGTCGGGACATCAATTTTGCAGCCTAATGCCGCCTGTGCAAAACTAATGGGGACTTCACACAATACATCGTTTCCATGCCTCTGAAAGATTGGATGGGGCGTGACGTGGACATCACAATACAAATCACCGGAAGATGCTCCATTCTCTCCTGGTTCGCCCTGTCCCACCAGTCTCAGTCTTGTGCCATCTTCTACCCCTGCCGGGATCTTTACCGATATTGTCGCCCTTCTTGGATATCGTTTTGTTCCGCCGCATTTTCTGCATGGCGATTCGATAATTTTGCCAGTGCCACGGCATTTAGGACATGTAGTGCGCAATGTGAAGAACCCTTGCGATTGTTGCACCTGTCCCTTCCCTCCGCAGTAAGGACACGTAACCGGAGAAGTACCTTCCTTAGCGCCAGTACCACGGCAAGCATCGCATATTTCCCTTCGCATAAGTTCGATCTTTTTCTCTACGCCGGTAGCAACTTCTTTAAACCCCATCTCGATATCACATTTTAAACTTGCCCCTCTTTTACCGGCTTCTCCACCGCCTCTTCCCTTGCCAAAAAATTCATCGAAAATACTTCCGCCACCAAATATATCTCCAAACGCATCAAAGATATCCTCATAGGAGCTGTAACCACGAGTGCCTGTGGCCTTCAGGCCTTCTTCTCCGTATTGATCATATAATTTCTTCTTTTCGGCGTCACTCAATACTCCATATGCTTCCGCCGCTTCTTTAAACATTTGTTCAGATTCTTTATTACCGGGATTTCTATCGGGGTGATATTTCATCGCCAGTTGTCGATACGCTTTTTTTATTTCATCGCTGCCCGCGTTCCTGCTTACTCCCAATATTTGATAGTAATCTCGTCCCATAAGTATTTTATTTTTCGAATTTTATCTCTAATTATTTAAAAAGTACCAAAAAAATTATAGTGCATAGAACAGAATAAAATCAAGGAAGTTTTAAAACACCCATTCTGCCGTCAGTACGGCCTTAAAACATTGTCCACCTTTTGAAAGGTCTTTGCAATCACAGGGTATTAGTAACTATTCAGCGTATTTATTAAACTACCGGAGATCAGAGCACAACTCGTTCCCAAACAGATACTTCACTATGTTCAGTATAAGGTTTGGGAACGAGCCGTGTATCGTTTACGCTGAATAGTTACGGGTATTAAGCCCTGTAGCGGCAATTCATTAATTGCCGCTACAGAACGTCACCACTATTTCCTCGTGTTCCTAATAGTTTTTCCTGCTTTGACATGGTCATTTTAAATCACCTGCGAAGGAGTATCTGATTTTTATGACAGTGTGGTGGTGTGTACAAAAGCAAAAAGGCTACATGTAGCAGCCTTTTCACTTTAATAATGAGTAGTAGTTCTGAAATTATTTTAATGAATGCTGCCATTTATAATTTTTTCATCCTCATCCTCTTTATATTCCGTCACCATAGTCTCAGTTGTCAGCAATAAACCGGCGACACTTGCCGAATTTTGCAATGCCACTCTCGATACTTTCGCAGGATCAACAATACCCGCCACGAACATATCAACATACTCGCCAGTATTGGCATTATAGCCCATATTTGCGGAAAGCCCCTTCACTTCCTCAAAAACCACCGAACCGTCTGCCCCGGTATTATTCGCAATTTGCCGTAAGGGAGCTTCCAGCACTTTTGCAATTAAATCCATACCGATCTTCTCATCGCCGTTAGCATTTTTACTTGCCTCTTTCAGTGCAGGTATCGTACGTATGTAAGCGATGCCTCCCCCTGGTACAATACCTTCCTCAACAGCAGCCCTGGTTGCATGTAAAGCATCTTCCACGCGTGCCTTTTTCTCATTCATCTCGACTTCGGTTGCCGCCCCAACGTGTATTACCGCAACCCCGCCAGCCAGCTTCGCAAGCCTCTCGCTGAGTTTTTCTTTATCATAGTTTGACGTTGTCTGTTCAATCTGATTTTTGATTTGCCGGATCCTGGCCTGAATGTTTTCTTTCGTAGCCGCACCTTCGATTATTGTCGTGTTATCTTTATTTATGGTAATCCTCTTTGCCACTCCAAGATCTTCTATCCCGATATTCTCCAGCTTTAATCCCAAATCTTCGGTAATTGCCTTTCCGTTCGTCAATATTGCGATATCTTCCAGCATAGCCTTTCTGCGGTCGCCAAACCCTGGAGCCTTAACCGCCGCACAGCTTAATACACCGCGCAGCTTATTCACAACGAGAGTTGCCAGCGCTTCACCTTCAACATCCTCGGAAATTATCAAAAATGGTTTTCCGCTACCTGCAATCTTTTCCAACAAGGGCAGGAGATCTCTCATGCTGGATATCTTCTTCTCGTGAATTAATATATATGCATTTTCCAGCACCACTTCCATATTTTGAGCATCTGTTATGAAGTAAGGAGAGAGATACCCCTTATCAAACTGCATACCTTCAACAATTTCTAAAGTAGTCTCTATCCCCTTCGCCTCTTCAACCGTAATCACGCCGTCTTTCCCTACCTTATCCATCGCGTCTGCAAGAAGATTTCCAATAGAAGCATCATTGTTTGCAGAAATTGTACCCACTTGCGCAATCTCTGCGCGTCCTTTTATGGGGATGCTTAACTGTTTCAGTTCTGCGACCACAACGTCCACCGCCTTGTCAATACCCCTTTTGAGCGCCATAGGGTTAGCGCCTGCGGTGACATACTTCATCCCCTCATTGAAAATTGCCTCTGCCAGAATGGTCGCAGTAGTCGTACCATCGCCTGCAATATCACTGGTTTTTGACGCCACTTCACATACCATTTTAGCGCCCATATTTTCAAAGGGATTTTTTAATTCAACCTCTTTTGCGACAGTTACACCATCCTTTGTAACAGAGGGGGCGCCAAAACCCTTTTCCAGTATCACATTCCTTCCGGTAGGCCCCATAGTTACCCGAACGACGTCTGCTAATTGTCTTATCCCCTTTCGAAGCGACCCCCTGGCAATTTCATCATAAATCAACTGCTTTGCTGCCATGTTATAACCTCCAAGAAATTACAATTTAATTATTTGCCATTGCTCAAGCTTAGTTAACTTTCGCCAAAATGTCGCTTTCTCTCATAATCAAATATTCTTTGCCGTCAACCGTAACCTCTGTTCCTGCGTATTTTCCGTATAAAACCACATCGCCCACCTTTACCAATAAATCTGCTCTTTTACCATTTTCCAATAATTTTCCTTCGCCAACTGCTATTATTTTTCCTTTTATTGGTTTTTCTTTTGCTGTCTCAGGTAAAACGATACCACCCTTTGTTTTTTCCTCAGCTTCCATAGGCTGAACAACTACCCTGTCATCTAACGGTTTAATGTTTGCCATACTCTTTTATTTACCTCCTTAGCAATAAATTGATTGAAAAAATCTTTTTCCCTAAAACTTTTATATACTCTTTTTAACGAACCTGACGGCTACATCATTCCCATGCCGCCCATACCACCCATACCACCCATACCACCCATACCACCCATACCGCCCATGCCACCCATACCGCCAGGCATACCAGATGGCATGCCTTCGCCTTCTTTCTTAGGGATATCGGTAATAATGCATTCGGTGGTCAATAATATTCCGGCAATGCTTATGGCATTCTGGAGAGCGCTTCTCGTCACCTTCGTAGGGTCGATTACGCCGGCCTCTATCATATTGCAGTAATCTCCCTTGTCTGCATCATAGCCATACATAGAATCACGGGCGTCTAGTATTTTCTTTACAATTACAGACCCTTCAAGCCCGGCATTTTTAAATATTTGTTTTGCCGGAGAGGAAAGAGCCTTTTTTACAATATCAACGCCCATTGCCTCATCACCATCCAGTTTAAGCTTTTCTAAAACTTCAATGGTATTGAGGAGAGCAACACCGCCGCCTGGCAAAATACCTTCTTCAACAGCAGCCCGCGTAGCATGCAACGCGTCTTCAACCCGTGCCTTCTTTTCTTTCATCTCACTTTCCGTGGCGGCTCCCACCAAAATCTGAGCAATGCCGCCCGCAAGCTTCGCCAAACGTTCCTGCAGCTTTTCCCTGTCATAATCCGAGGTTGTTGTTTCTATCTCGTTTCTTATCTGATTGATCCTGCCGGATATGGCGTCAGAGCTGCCGGCGCCCTGCACAATCGTAGTGTTATCACTGTCGATAGTGACTTTTTTAGCGCGCCCCAAATCGCGAATATCAATATTTTCCAACTGAATTCCAAGATCTTTAAATATGGCCTTCCCGCCGGTAAGGGTTGCAATATCATCCAACATAGCCTTCCTGCGGTCTCCGTAACCCGGCGCTTTTACTGCTGCACAACTTATAGTGCCACGAAGTTTATTAACAACAAGGGTTGCCAATGCCTCCCCTTCCACATCTTCCGCTATAATTAAAAGAGGAACTCCCGTTTTCGCCAATTTTTCCAGCAGTGGCACAAGCCCCTTAATCGTCGATACCTTATCCTCGAATACCAGAATATAGGGATCCTTTAATTCCACCTCCATAGTATCCTGATTTGTTACAAAATGCGGGGAAAGGTAGCCACGGTCAAACTGCATGCCTTCCACTACTTCCACGCGTGTATCAAGACCTTTTCCTTCTTCGACGGTGATCACACCATCTTTCCCAACCTTATCCATTGCATCGGCAATCATTTTACCAACTTCTTTATCGTTATTTGCCGCAATGGAGCCGATATTAGCAATATCATTTTGGTTCTGAACCTTTTTGCTCATTTCTTTTAATTTGCTTACCACCTTTTCCTGGGCCTTGCGCATCCCCCTGTTGAGCGCCATTGGGTCTGCGCCGGACGTCACGCACTTTAGTCCTTCCAAAAATATTGCCTCAGCCAGAACCGTGGCAGTTGTGGTGCCATCCCCGGCCACATCACTTGTCTTTGAAGCAGCCTCCCTCACCAACCGGGCGCCTGTATTTTCATAAGGGTCTATCAGCTCCGTCTCATCTGCTACCGTTACTCCATCTTTAGTTACGGTTGGGCTCCCGTACCCCTTATCCAACACAGCATTTCTGCCCCTTGGCCCCAAAGTCACCTTAACTGCCCTTGCGAGTTTTGTCACCCCTCTGGCAATCGCGGCTCTTGCCTCATCACTAAAGGCCAATTGCTTCGCCATCAAGTACCTCCTTTCAAAATTCCGGATAGAGATTATACTACGCTCATGATAGTATCATAAAACTTACTAACCCAACAGTAACGAGCAAAACACATGCCTCAGCCAAATTGTTGTTAATAATATGCCTTAACCAGCACAAATATTAAGTTTTACACCTTGCGGAACAATATAGTTATAGCCATTGAATATGCCATAGTGACAGAATTAAAAAACCGCCATCTATCGCAACTGTCAGTATGGCAGAGTTTTCATTTCCTCAAAAAATCCTTATGACAAAGACGAGAGGCTTAACCAAATAAAATTAAGGAAATTTGCTCTAAAAACAAGATACAATTGTTTTTTCTATTTATACTATTGACTTTCAAAATAAATTTTGACATATAGTGAAAGCATATCAGATATTGACCGCGTTTCATTAATACTCTTCTATAATAATTTTGTATAAAAACACTGTAAAGCACCCTCTTAAATGAAAACAAAAGCCTCATACCTTTTAAGACCAGAAGAAATCATGGATGGCTTAAAGACAAAAATTGTCGGAAGTGAAATTATTTATCATGAAAAAATCACTTCCACAATGGATGCAGCAAGGGAACTTATACAAACAGATTTTAAAAACGGCACTACCATTTTTGCCGAAGAACAGACGAACGGCAGGGGCCGTTCAAACCATATTTGGTTTTGCCCAAAATACAAGGGCTTGCTCCTTACCATTCTGCTCAAATATACTATGAAACCTGACAATTTATGCCTGTTAATAGGCACTATAGCGGTGGCAATAACGGAAATGGTTCGTGAATCCTTCCTATTACAAGCGGAAATCAAATGGCCAAACGACCTGTTAATCGGAGGAAAGAAATGGGGGGGGGTACTGGTAACTATGGAAAAGAATCACAAAAAACAACCCATATTTTTAATAGGGATCGGCATAAATATCAACACAACAGAAACCGAATTGCCGAAAAAAACGAGTATACTTCCAACATCAATTGCAATAGAAAAAAAAGAATACGTTAACCGTATATCTTTCGCCAGAACACTGCTCCAATATATCGATAAGTGGTATTTAATTCTTCGGGATGAACACTTTAAATATATTACTGAAAAGTGGAAAGAATATTGTGTAACTGTGGGGAAAGATCTGATAATCACTGACAATGGAAAGGAATATTCCGGCAAAGTAATCGGAATATCCTACAACGGCGGGTTAATGTTAAAATTACAGAATGGAGGTACGAAAATATTCCGGGGTGAGCACGCTACAATAAAAAGCTGAAAACAGCATGCAAGGTATTAAGCATATATTTTTCAGAAACAAAATATCATATCCTTTTGCCCTTTACAAAAAAACTGTCCGCATTTTCCCACTATTATCTTAAACGCAATGCCCTCTCTATTGCATATATTTTTGCCTCCAGTCTATTTGTGCGCTTCGAGAAGTCCGTATACACAAAATATCCCAGAATAAGCAACAACACCGTGTATGCAACGATAAGATACGTAGAAAACTGTACTCCAGAACCAGTAGCCGGTAATTTATTTACCCTTGACGGCATGCCCATGCCTGTCTTTGCTGCACCATAGCCTGAGGAAGGTGGTTCTGTTTTTTGAAACCTATTTGCTGCGCCAGGCGTTGCAATCGCCTCGTTACTCGGTGAAATGGTAGTTGCAGCTTTTTTAGATATTTCTTCATACAAACGGTCGATTACGACCTTTGGCTTCGGGGGAGGCTCATTACTGCCGGTGATAACATTAAAAACCCTTTCTGCCTGATTACCCTTTGAAATACTATTATCTTCATCCCCCTTCAGCAATGGGAAAGATTGTTGTTTTGCAGCATTCTGCACTTTTTGTTGTTTGTTTTCTACCACGTTTTTATCTCCCTCTTTGACACCTTCAGGCAACGGCGACTTCCTTTCCCGTTCCAAATTCATCCATGCCAGGGGATCATGTCCGAGTACATTTTTCTTTTTCATCTTTTACCTCGAAATTTTCGGTGTAATAACCGCAACCCTCATGCACAATATAATGCTATAAAGGAAGGATCGCTTTTACCGGAAAATGAACAAATCTTCTTCTGCAAAAATAAATCTGCACTATTGAAAATCAGCTCTAAAACAAACTATCGAGAGGTTTAAACACACGGATAATACTATTTCTTAGCGTCTATGATTGTTTTCCCTTTTTATCACCTCTTTTGCAAGAGACATATAATCTTCGGATCCATGTGAATCGGGTGCATAGGTAATAACCGGCTTTCCATGGCTGGGAGATTCCGAAAGTTTAATATTTTTTCTTACAATCGTGTCAAAAACTTTCTCGTCAAAATATTCTCTAATTTTTTCCACCACCTCGTTACAAAGCCGTGCGCGACTTGAATACATACAAAGAATGACGCCGGTAATCTCCAGATTGTGATTTAATCGTTTTTTCACAATCTCATACGTATCAAGTAATTTTCTTACTCCCTGCAACGCAAAAAATTCAGTTTGTACGGGAATGAACAATTCATTCACAAACGTCATAACATTGATTGTCAATAACCCAAGCGAGGGGGGGCAATCAATAAGCACATAATCATACGCATTTATTGAGTCCCCCAAATATTCTTTCAGAACGGTTTCTCTTCCAACAATACCTACCAATTCAATCTCCGCCCCAGAGAGGTCTATCGTAGAGGGTATAATATCAAGGCCAATATTTGCCGTGTGCAAAATCACCTCCGAAGGACTGCAATTCCCCATGATTAAACTATACACCGAATTTTGTAAATTATGAATGTCCACCCCAAGATGCACGCTTAAATTAGCCTGAGGATCCATGTCGATAGCCAGCACCTTCCTCCCTAATGCCGCAAGACATGCGCTCAGGTTCGCAGTTGTAGTAGTTTTCCCTACCCCCCCCTTCTGATTGAGCAATGCAATACTTCTCATTTTGTATACCCTCCTTTTACAGGTTGGTTGTGTAATTTATTAATTACTACTACTGTTTAAATATTTTTCCGTGGAACAAAAAAGGTGTATTATTTGTATTTCACTTAAAAAACAAAACTCTCCTTATTTTTCGTAAAGGTTTCTGATTGTTTATGAGTAATGTACCGATAAATTTGTATTTTAGTAAGCAGCTAATATAACCTGTAATACAACAAATAGTTATATCAAAATGCCGATACCAGTGACTTAGATCATGACAATACCTTTGTTTCTTGTACATATAACAGCAACCCCTGATTTGAGAATAAGTTAACTATACAAAAATCGTTTTATATTTGCAACTAAACTTTTCCATCCAGGTCTTCCGCTTTTTCAATTATTTACTGACAACAGTATCGAACTATTTCAAAATAATGAATCTTCATGTCATATTTTGCACGTATTAAATACGTTTATAAAACGCCCGCAAACCTTTGTTGCTCTCACTGGTAATAAATTCCATATCCTTTTTCAAACAGTTAATTTACATTGATAATGCCACTTATTTTCCTTGAAAATCACGCATGTTTCATTTACCCTATTGAGATTAGATCTCCAAAATTTTTTTTACTGCCAAATGAAATATGAAAGTTGCTTACCCTATATTATGTAGTTTATTTTGTTTTTGTTCGGTTCTTGGATGCGGCAAAGAAGATCCCAAATACGCAAACATAGGGACGCTTTATGCTCCGGCAAATTACGCCGTTAAAAATGCTCAGACCGACACAAACAAAGCAAATCCCACCCGGCAAAACATCGGTGCAAAATTAAAACAAATGAGCAAAGACGAGATTTTTCAATTCGCCCTTGCATGTGGAAATCAGGGAAACTACTCAGAAGCGCTTGCCGCATATAACGAAATACTGGAAAACGATACCCGCTATCCCAGGATTTATTATTACCTTGGCTTGTTATATCGTGACATGGGGTTGCAGGACGAGGCAATATGCGCCTTTCAAACAGACCTTGCCCAGAATCCAGGCTCGCCGGAAACACATTACAACCTGGGGTATGCTTATCAAAGCAAAGGACTGTACAGTGATGCGACAAATGAATATAAACAATCGTTGCACCTTATTCCGGCAAATAAAACCCTGCAAAGGGCAAATATTCATTATAATCTTGGCGATGTTTATTTTTCATCAGGTGCAATTGATGAAGCCATTGATGAATACAAAAAAGCATTAGGGTTTAAACCGGAAGATAAGGCGCTCCAAAAAAAACTAGTTCTCGCATACCGTGCTAAAGGGCTGGACAAAAAAGGAAAGTGATGAATTTACTATTTCCCGTGAGTCTGTGCGAAACCGGCAAATTAGTCAATACAGCAGGAGCTACTAATGATGAAAGAAATAAAGAACAGACTCGAGTTATTGGAATTAGATTTAAAGAATTTAGAGAAAACATTAAAAAATGAAGGAGGCCCTTACGGCACAACGGAAGACTGGCTTCACGTTTTACATAAGTCCAGAAAAATAGAAGAATTTGCCATCACACAAATGGCACTCTTAAAATACATGGAAAAGCAGGATCATTCCGACTAGTTGCGCTTATTCATAGGGGAAACATTTGCAAGGCACGACCATTGTTCATCATGGCGCCGGACATTAAGCGACCGACACCTGAGTGTAAATTCATATAACAACGTAGCATCCACACATTGCAATACCAAATCTCAATTAAAGAATTTTTCCGCAAAATTGACACGCCTTTCCAATTCCCTTAGTGAGCAGAAGGTGCACCATGACCTGAAGGCATATTGCCGCCAGCTTCATATTTTTTGTATTCAGCAAATTCCATTTCTGCTTCTTTACTCATACCCTTCAACAAATAAACAACACCAAGATAATTGTGCGCATTCCCCAGGTTTGGATTGAGCTCAAGAGCCTTTTTATGAGCGGCAACGGCTTCATCCAATCTCTTTTGTTTACAATAAATCAAGCCCATTTCATTATAGACTATAGCGAGATTCGGGTCCAGTGATAATGCCTTCAGTTGCGCATCAATTGCATCCTCATATTGCAAATTCATCCGGTACACAACCCCCAAACTAAAATATAACATTGTATTGTAGGGATCAAACTCAATAGCTTTTCTATAAATGCGGCCGGCTTTATCAAACTCACCCTGCGTATAATACGCCTTTCCCAGTTTTTCGTATGCCGCCACCATTGCCGGGTCTAACTCTATCGCTTTTTCCCATGCCGCAATTGATACGTCAAATTGCCCTTTTTTAATATTGTCCAATCCATAATTATAATATTGTTCCGCGGTCATATTTTCAGGAATTTTGACTATCTTTTTTTCTTCCTGCGATGCAGCATAACCTTCAACAACATTACCCGCATCCTTTGCCTCAATATTATCCGGGGATTGAGGCTTGCCGCATCCGTAGAAAACAAAAAGCATCAGGACACAGGGAACTACTTTATTCAAATTATTTATAATCACTTTCATTGACTTTACTATCTCCACATTAAAATGAACGAACTGACTGTAAAAAGGTATCTTTTTTCATTCTATCAGCAATCCCAATGGATTCAAGGCAAATTACTTCATACGCATTTTTTTTACACTTTTACAAAATGAAACATCCATGACCCAACCAGGGCATAGCCAGTACCAAACAAGCACGATATACGAAACAAGTTTTAAAATACAAAATCCCAATAAAAAAACCGGTTTTAAACATTTGAAAATTTTTCCCCGTTAGATAATGTACCATTGAATTTTATACAACGGAGTGAATTTAGAATTTGTTGCGTATTTCGTATCTCACCATTAAATATTTTGCCAAAAAATGCTTAAAACCGAAGCCCCCGTCCCTTCTTCTTTTGATTATATGATTGTTTTTTTTTCTTTTATTTTATATATTTTGACTAGAAACTTTACTGTATGTATATGATGTGCAAGGGATGCAGATAAAGAAACCCGTTTGTACAATACTCAAAACAAACCGGTCTTTTATTTTAAAATGAATACACTGAAATTCAATTTATTCCATAGAAATTATTGATGCAATACAAACCATACGCCATTTCATGGAACACAACCTATCGTTGTAATTTACAATGCGACCATTGTTATCTCGACGCCAATGCATTAACCAAAAAATCTCCCTATGAACTTGATACAAAAGAGGGGTTCAAACTTATCGATCAAATGGCGGAGCTCAACCCCAATCTTTTACTCATTTTGACAGGAGGAGAACCGCTTTTGAGAAATGACATTTATGATTTATCGCATTACGCATCTAAAAAAGGCATGATGGTAGTATTGGGAACAAATGGAAACGTAATCGACGATGATAAAGCAAAAAGGTTAAAGCTATGCGGGGTCTCAGGGGTAGGCATCAGCCTCGATTCTATTCACCCGGAAAAACACGATACCTTTCGGGGAATAACCGGCGCATGGGATGATACTCTCAATGGAATAGAAGCGTGCCGCCGTCAGGGAATAGGATTTCAAATACAAACTACTGTTACACGGGATAACATTACGGAGATTTCCGATATTATCGACTTTTCCTATAAACTCGGCGCTAAGGTGTTCAACTTGTTTTTTTTGATATGCACCGGCAAAGGGCAGGATTTAACCGATATCACACCGGAACAGTACGATCAAACATTGCGGCAACTGTACACCCTTCATGAAAAATATAAGGGAAAGATGATGGTTGGTGCAAAATGCGCCCCGCACTACCGAAGAATTGTATATGAACATGACAATAATTCGCCGCTGATAAGAACATATGCCGGTGGATGTCCTGCGGGAACACATTACTGCAGAATAACCCCTGAAGGAAACGTCACCCCTTGCCCATACATACCCGACATTAGCGGAAACGTCAGAGAAAAAAGTTTTGTTGATATATGGAACAACAATGCCGGATTTCAAACTTTACGGCATGCTGATTTAAACGGGAGATGCGGAATATGTGAATTTAAAGAAATTTGCAAAGGATGCCGGGCCCGCGCCCTTACCGCAACAGACAACCAAATGGATGAAGATCCCTGGTGTAATTATATTCCTGGAAAGTCGGGCAGCAAAGTAATACAACTGAAACCTTCTGAAACCTTTGGCACGGAAGAATGTTTTACCATGGACTGGAGCCATGAAGCACACGCCATCCTGAAACAAATACCTTCTTTCGGAAGAGGAATGATTATAAAAAATGTGGAACGTTTTGCAGCGCAAAATAATTATCAGGAAATAACGCTCTGGGTTATGAGGGCAGCGCGGGAAGAAATGATGTCGAACAATAAAACAGCATTCCCGGACGCTGCCACAACAAAACCCGTATCTGAACATCCCGAAGATATTGTACCGGAAAATCCTGAAAATAATGAAATACCATGGTCTGAAGAAGCAAAGAAACGCGTTTTAAACGCGCCGGATTTTGTACGTCCGGGAATTTACAAACTTATGCAAAAAAAAGCGATGCAGCACGGTTACCACGAAATCAGATCTCAATTCCTTTCTGCGATACGAGACGAATCAATGATGCTTGCATCGCAACGCATTAAAAACATCGGTTTTGATGAACTTCGTATGGAAGCGTGGGACAAAGCAAAGCAAAAATTTACCGGTTCCCATAAAAAAGAAGTTGTTGATAAAATCAAGGCATTTCTTAATGAACGCACTATCAAAAATGACGGCATTATTAAAAAATTTCAGGCATATTTAAACAACTCTGCCATTAATAAAAAGACATTGCGAACAGCACCTGTATGGACAGAAGACGCCGAAATCCGCCTGAAAAGAATTCCAGTGTTCATTCGCAGCAAGGCAAAGAAATCAATTGAAGATTTTGCTCTAAAAATAGGGGTAAAAGAAATTACCAATGAAATAATTGACCAACACTTGAAAAACATTCCTTCTTTTATAAGAAAAAAATCCCAATAGAAAACAACTTCTAAATAATTTCGGCCTCAAATTACGTTTTACAAACATGACATTTTAGCATTATTTTAGCGCGTGGCGTATGGAGAACTTACTGCAACAGTTATTGAAACATTATTCGCACCTGAAAAACTACTGCTCCGCAATAGCTCATAATTTTCATTTTTTTTCTTTTACTTCCATAAAGCAAAAAATTATTTTCTCTTCAATCCTTCTTTCCACCTTTCCCATCTTTATTACGATAGTATATATTTATCCAAAGGAAGAACATGCTTTGCGTGATGCTTTAATCCAAAACCTCGACAGTATCGGCCATAAACAGGCGGAACTTATCGAAAAATGGATTGAAGAACGAAAGGCGGACATCTGGTTGATTGCCGAAAATCCTAACGTCCCCGGCGTAATCTATAAATCTGAAGGCAGCGAAAATTTTTACCGGCTGCTACACCATCTAAAATACACGAGAGACACTTACCGTTATAAAGAAATCTTTATTTGTGACAGAAACGGAGATTTAAAGATTACCACCTCAACCGGGAAAGTTATTACCAATGTGTCCGGCTTTGAATTCTTTAAACAGGCAATAATAGGTACTACCTATGTATCACCAATAGTTCCTTCTGTAATTCCCATCATAAACGAATATGGTAGTTTGGAGCAAGGCATGCCAACGCTGTTTATTACTACCCCGGTAATATATGAACGTAAGATTATCGGCGTCGTGTGTCTGCGAATCGATGTCATGGAAATCAATAAACTCATGAGAAGTGTTCGTCTTGGAAAAACAGGAGAGACATATCTCATTAACAAAGAAGGGTATATGATCTCTGAATCAAAGTTTTTAAGTTCTCTCAAAGACTTCGGACTGGTAAAACAAAGAACAACCCTTGAATTAAAATTAATCGCCCCCTTTACCGGCAATTTTACAAAAGGCGTTGCGGAATGTTTAAAAGGCGGTTCCGGATACGATGCAAATGGCTATATCGATTACCGGGGAAAAACCGTTCTGGGGTTCTGGCAATGGTTGCCAGAACTGGAATGGGGAATTATTGCAGAAATCGACAAAGATGAATGGTATGTGTCTGTCAAAAAATTACATAGAATAACCTTCTCGATTTTGTTTTTACTCACGTTGGCCGTTGTATCTTTTGCATTCGTCTTCGGGAAAAAAATCTCAGAGCCTATTGTATATCTTACCGATGTGACAAAAAGCATCTCTGAAGGCGACTTCAGCAAACGCGTTAACATCTCCGCAAAAGACGAGATAGGTGAATTATCAAAATTCTTCAACAAAATGGCGGACTTTGTCGAAGAAAAAACACACGCACTGGAAGAATACACTTCCAATCTGGAGAAAATCATAGAAGAGCGCACAAAGGACCTGACACAAATAAACAAAGAACTTGAAAAACAAAGCCATGATCTGGAAAAAGCATACAAAGAATTACTCACCCTCGATCAAATGAAAGACAAAATGATTCGGGACGTGTCTCATGAATTAAAGTCTCCTGTTGCACAAGTACAAATGGCCATAGATTTATGGACGAATGAGATTAAAAAAGATAGTCTCGACCGTTCAAAAGAAGAAAGATTCGAACAAATTATCCACAGCAGTTTGCAACGGTTAAGGAAAACGATTGAAAGTATACTCGATTTATCCGTCCTTGAATCAGGCCGCTTCGTCTTTAAAAAAGAACCCATACAAATGGAAGAAATTATTCATCAAACTGTTATGGGCATGAAGCTTCTGGCGAAAAAAAAGGGGTTGACATTAACATATCATTCTTCAGGAAATTTACCTGTGACCATTGGCGACAAAAACGAGATTTCGCGTGTACTTATTAATCTGATCGATAATGCAATAAAATATACGGAGAGCGGCAGTATTAATATTTATGGGAAATGCAAAGGTTCTTATCTGGAAATATCCGTTGAAGACACCGGGATGGGTATTGGGCTTCCCAAAGAAGAATATTCTAAACTGTTTGAAAGATTTTTCCAGGAACATCCCACTATGTATGGTTCCGGGGTGGGGCTTGCACTATGCAAAAATATTGTCGAGGCACACAAAGGAAGGATTTGGGTTGATTGCGAAGGCATTGGAAAAGGAGCTTCTTTCAAATTTACACTACCGGTGGCGCCGTCCGAAAATTCCTAAACAAGGCACTATTTCATTAAAAAGGAGCGATACTTGAGTAAAAAAATACTTATTGTTGAAGACGAGCAGGAGTTTTTCTTTTTTTACGAAATGATGCTTGAAGATACTGATTACACCATCGTTCACGCCCTTGACGGGAAACAGGCATTGGAAATGATAGAAACAGAGAAACCGGATCTCATCATTCTCGACTTATTGCTTGATAAATTGCCCGGCGATGAATTCCTCAAACAACTAAAATCCAGTCCACCATACAAAGACATCCCTGTTATTGTTGCCAGCAGTTTTTCTCCCCACTCGAATAAAACAATATTTGAGATCGACCCTGATGTATCATATCTGGAAAAACCATTCACTCAGGAACGATTAATGGAGGTTATTAAAAGAAAAATAGAATAACACATGAAAAAAACTTTCTTGCCGCTCCTTTTTTGTCTCATACACTTCTTCTTTTTCCCTGGTTGCCAACCAGCCCGGCAAACGTATCCGACAAGTCAATATGCATACAATGAGAGCGAAATGTCTCTTCTCAGGGATATTAAAGACAACTGTCTTGATATGCCGTTTGACCGCGCATGCCTTATCGCTTCGGGCGTACATAGTGATAAAAAGATTCAGGCGTATCAGAAAAAAATCGACCTTCTTATTTCACGAATTACAAAAGAAACTGACGTCAATAACATTGATAATCCTATTGAAAAAGCCAAAATAATCTTTGCCTGGCTAAAAGAGTATGCGTGCGAAGGAATATACAGGGATTGCTACGATTTCAAGGACACTCTCAATATAAAGGTCGGGAATTGTCTTTCCTATGCAATACGATTTACCATTCTATGCCGGCATTTTGACATTGACGTAAAAAATATTTTTGTTCCCGGCCATATTTATAATATGGTTTCTGATAATACTCATGAATATTTATTTGAACACACGCACAGCGATGGGATTGTTAAAAAGAAGGACAGGTATCATCCCAAAAAGAAGATCATGAAGGATATCGGACTTGTGGGAGAGATTTTCTTGTACAATGCCCGGAATCACAATATTAACGGGGATTTTGACGCATCAATCAGATTTTGCGAACAGGCAATGATGTGTATTCCAGATGATAATCGTCCGATGATCCTGCTTATCGATAACTACGTTGCAAAAAAGGAGTATGAACTTGCCTTTCTCCATCTGGACAAATATCTTGAGCAATATCCTGCCGAAAGAAAATTTTTCAATAAAACACACCTCCTTTTAAAAAGTTTATGCGATAAAAAAAACACTCAGCAAACAGTCTATTAACCCGGAATCGCCCGATAAAGGAATGACCACCTATTGGCAAAATCAGAAAAAACATCCCCGGTGGCAGGATTATCAGATTTGCAAACGGGAGTGATTATGGTAGAGTAAAAATGTACCAGCTGGCAAAGTAAAATAGTACCACTCGCAGAGAAAAGCTATCTTATAAGGAATTGAGTAAGAATAATTCTTTATAAGGAGCAAAAGGATGGTACATATGCAAGCAGTGCAAATTATGAAGAGGCTAAAA